>JBLIOK010000012.1:0-19348 GCA_047639735.1 Candidatus Krumholzibacteriia bacterium
CAACACCGCTCAAGGACTCTCTCGACTCCGGGATAAAGCACCGAGTTGTCCAAAACATGATCTCGGTAGTGCTCCATGAAGACCGTCAACCCGGCCTCCACTTCGCCTCGCGACACTGACCGGCCCTTAGCGCCGGTCAATCCAGTCGCCGAATCATGGCCCAAGATTCGTTCTATCAATTTCAGAACACCATCGCCAACGTACGACTTGGCCACCCCTATTGGCACTTCGGCTAAGCCGTATTGCACACGCACAAAGTTGGCGGATATTGCAATATCCAAGCCTGTGTCGACCAAAGTCCCATCTAGGTCGAAGATGAGGGCATCGTAACTGGCAGGAACCCTCTGCTGGGTTGATCCGCCGTTACCCGAGAGCAACATCCAACCCCATCATCAGTGCAAAACCAAACATGGCCGCCATGGTGGCCAAATCGGTATTCTTCTGCAGCTGCGATTCGGGAATCAATTCTTCAACCACCACATAGATCATTGCGCCTGCCGCAAAACTTAGGGCATAAGGCAATAACGGCTGCATAAACAACACAGCCGCCGCGCCCAAGACACCCGCGATAGGTTCTACAGCCCCAGAAGCTTGGCCATACATAAATGATTTGCGCCGACTCCAGCCTTCGCGACGCAGCGGCGCGGCAACGGCCAATCCTTCGGGAAAGTTTTGAATCCCAATGCCCAATGCCAAGGCCACCGCTGCACCAAGACTCGCTTCAGGCACGCCAGCGGCCACCGCTCCAAAAGCCACCCCTATCGCCAATCCCTCAGGGATATTGTGCAAGGTGATCGCTAACACCAACAATACGCTTCGATGCCAACTGGTTTTGATCCCTTCGGCCTCCTCTATGGGGAAACCTAAATGGAGATGGGGCAACACCTTATCAACAGCAAACAGAAAGAAACCACCCGCCAAAAACCCGATCACAGCCGGCAACCACGGTATTCCACCAGATGCTTCGGTCATCGCAATCGCCGGTGCCAACAACGACCAGTAGCTGGCAGCGATCATAATTCCCGCGGCAAATCCCAACATGGCGTCTAACAGCTTGCGGTTGACCGTATTAAAGACAAACACAACAGCCGCGCCGAGTGCTGTCACTCCCCATGTGAAGCAAGTCGCCAACAGCGCTTGTTTCACCGGATGCATTTCAACAAACCAAATGGGCATGTCCACTCTCCAACGTTAATATGCACCAATAACTGAGTTCATATATTCTCCCACATAGTACCCTGCAATCTGTTGCCTGTCACTATAGTCTCACTCATAGGAGCTTGAAATTCTTGAGTATTTGGTCAACAATGCTTCAGTAATTCTATCCACTTCCCATTTGGAGCAATCTTGAATCCTTTGATCATTGGGTTGATAATCTATTCGGTGTTGATCATGGTCGTCGGACTGCGGGCAGCTAGACTCAACAATACCCTCGCTGATTATCTGCTGGCCGACCGCAAGCTCGGCCCTTGGGTCGCGGCCTTCAGCGAGCGCGCAAGCGGCGAATCGGCCTGGCTTTTGATAGGTTTGCCCGCCCTGGCGTTTGCTAGTGGACTATCCACCGTCTGGGTGGGTGTCGGTTGTTGCACGGGAATCGCCTTCTCTTGGTTCGTTATCGCCAAGCCTTTGCGTCAAGAAACTGAACGCCTTAACGCACTCACGCTGGCTGACTATTTTGCCGCCCGCTTTCCGGACCCTGGTCACCATTTGCGCCTGACCGCGACGGCAATCATCCTCTTTTTCTTCACATTTTACGTAGCCGCTCAATTTTTAGCTGCCGGCAAAGTGCTCAACTTTTATTTGGATATTCCACCGGTCGCGGGTATGGCAATTGGGGCGGTATTGGTCTTGTTCTACACTGCCGCTGGTGGCCTATATGCCGTCAGTTGGACCGATCTTGTGCAAGGTGTGATCATGTTACTCACCTTAGCTATCTTGCCTATAGCGGTGATCAATGAAATCGGAGGGCCAAGTGCCCTCGTCGAAAAAATGGCCACAATCAACCCCGCAATGGTGCGCCTGACCTCAGGCGACAGCTCATGGGCCATGATCAGCGGCGTCGCCGGAAGCCTGGCCATCGGGCTCGGCTATATGGGCCAGCCACACTTGGTATTGCGTTTTATGGCCATCAGGTCCCCTGAAGACATTCGCAAGGGTCGTATCATTGCCATTAGTTGGGCTCTCATCGCCTTTTTTGGCGCCATCCTCATCGGTTGGGCTGGCTACGCTCACTTTGGACCTGAAGCCATCGGGCCAGATGGCCTGATCGCTGACCAAGAACAATTGATGCCCATGATGGCTCGCCAATTTATGCCCGAGATCATCGCTGTGATCATGATCATCGGCGCGATCGCCGCCATGATGTCAACCGCGGACAGCCAATTGCTTGCATCTGCGAGCGCGATCAGCGAGGATATCTACCGGAGCTTGATCAACCCTCAAGCTAGCGACAGTCAATTATTGGCTATTGGACGCTGGGCCACTTTGGCCGTTGGACTATTGGGGTTTCTCTTGGCGTGGCGGGCAGACGATTTTGTCTACAATATGGTGCTCTACGCTTGGGCTGGCTTAGGCTCTGCCTTTGGGCCACCGCTGCTCTTGGCCTTGAAGTGGTCTCGCACTAGCCGCGCCGGTGTCTTGGCTGGATTTATCAGTGGAACCGTGGTGGTTGTGACTTGGTACAACATTGACCAACTGCACGACGGATTATACGAAATGATTCCAGGGTTCCTGGTTTCGTTGTTGGCGACATTTATATTTAGTCTGGTCAAACCAGATTCACCAACCCAACCCAACAAAGGGTGAACCATGGCAGTCGACAAAAAGGCAAAGATGAAAGACGGAACTCGGCGACGTCCCCGGGCCACCAAGGGTGCGCGTGGCGGTGGGTTGCCTCCGGTGATGTGGGTGGCCATTGTCGTTTGTGCCGTTGGGGCGGTTTTTCTTTTCCGTACGCAAAGTGCGGATGTGCCCACGGGCATCGGCGAGAACCAAACTGTGGTTACGGCTGCTGAAAATGAATCGACGCTTGCTCAGGATGAAAGCGCTCGCTCGGGCGATGTCGACATCAGCGCGGAACGCCAAGATTTGACGCCGGAAAAATCAGAAGAATCAGCCGAAAAGCCCGCTGAGACGAAAACCGAACCGGTCAAAACGGTAGCGGCAAAGACCCCTCAAAAAACCACACCAAAAACGACGGCGGAAGCGCCAGCTCGCATTCTTCCTCTCGAAGTCGGCCCGTATGTGGTTCAGGTTGGGTCATTTGGAGAGGCGCCAAACGCAGATAAAGAGGCAGAAAGATTGATGGCTGCCGGTTGGGATGCTCGCGTTAAGCTGGGCAACACATCGTCGGGCGACTTCATCTATCGAGTTCGCATCGGCTACTTCCAATCACGTGCTGAGGCGGAAACGTTTATTCGTGAAAATCGGAAAAAACTGCAAGGTGCAATCGCTGTCCATCGCTAAAAATATGTGGGATTCCAACGGAACATGTCCCACAAGCGTCCGTAGGGAAAGGATCTGACTTCTCCTGACCCGAAGGGCACTGGCTTGTTGCAACTCTATCGCCGCGGTTTGACACTCTTCTTTTTGTTTTCGATTGCAACGTCCTTGCCTGCCGTAGCGCAACGCGCTCCAGACAGCGAGCCATGGCAGGCGACTCCTGCCCCCCGCTTCACCACCCATCCCATTGCCGGCGACATTGTGATCGATGGCGAGCTTGATGACACCGGCTGGGCTGAGCTCGAAGTTGCCAAGAATTTTGCGGAGCACCAACCAGGCGACCAGGTTCGCCCGCCGGTCGACACCGAAGTTAAAATCACTTACAACGACGAGTACCTCTACGTTTCTTACAAATGTTATGACGATCCCAGTAAGGTTCGGGCTTCGTTCGTTGAACGCGACCGCATTTGGGACGATGACTACGTGATCCTCATGCTCGACACCTTTGGCAACCAAAGCTGGGCCTATGAAATTGGTGTGAATCCATACGGAATTCAGGGTGACCTCTTGTGGGCAGCTAACTCGGGCGAAGATATGGCCTATGACTTGATCTACTATTCGGCGGGAAAAATCACCGACGAAGGTTGGCAAGTGGAGATGGCGATTCCCTGGACTAGTTTGCGTTTCCCTGATCAGCAAGATCAACAGTGGCGGGTAGATTTTTGGCGTAACCACCCCCGCGACGTGCGCGGGCAGTATTCCTGGTCTGAATACGATCGCGACGAAACATGTTGGCCATGCCAGTGGGGGAACCTCGATGGCATCACCGGCGTCCGCCCAGGCAGCGGCCTAGAAATATTGCCGTCATTTGTTGCGTCGCAATCTGGCTCGCATCAAGAAGACGGAGAGTTGGAAAACGGCGATATCAAAGGCGAACCGGGAATCGGTATTTCCTACGGAATCAGCCCGACGGTTACCGCCGAAGCCACTATAAATCCTGACTTCAGCCAAGTTGAAAGTGACGCCGACCAGATCGATGTCAACTCGACCTTCGCCCTGTTTTTCCCCGAGAAACGGCCTTTCTTCCAAGAGGGCAGCGATCTGTGGAACACCTGGTTCAACGTTGTCTACACCCGTTCGATCAACAAGCCGTTATGGGCAGCAAAAGCCACCGGGCGCCCTGGCGACACAAATTTTGCCGTCATGGTCGCGCAGGACGAAGCATCCCCATTTATCGTCCCCTTTGAAGAAAGTAGCGCTGTGTACGAAGCCGGCCGCAGCTGGTCGAGCATGGCGCGCTACAAACGGGCCTTGGGCGAAGAGTCCCATGCCGGCGTAATTTTTAGCGATCGGCGCCACGAAGGCGGCGGCTCCGGCACCACTTTTGGCGCCGACGCGCGCTGGCGTTTGCATCCGAATTTGGCCATCGAACTCCAAGCTGTTGGCAGCTACACGCAGGAACCGAACGACCCTGAATTAACGGCCGATTTGGCCGGTGAAACATTCGACGATGGCAAATTCACCTCCACCTTTGACGGTGAAGAATTTTGGGGGCATGGCATCTATGGCAGCCTCGAACGCGGCGGTCGCCATTGGGAGCTGGACTTCGACTACAAGGAATACAGCCCAACTTTTCGGGCCGAGAGTGGCTTCGAACCCAGCAATGATCGACGAGTAGCCACCCTTTGGAATAGCTATGAAGTTTTTGCTGAGCAAGGTCTGATCGACCGCGTGCGCTTCGGCGTCTTTACCGGCCGAATTTGGAATTTCCGCAGCGTCAAGAAAGACGAATGGATAGGCGGCAATGTGAACCTGCGACTGAACTGGGCGCAGACCCAAATCCACTACGAACACATTCAGAGCAACGAGCTCTTTGGCGGAATTCAATTCGACTACATTTATAGTAATCAGGTCAATGTTAACCTGCACCCAGGTGAATTTGTTAATGGTGGCTTTAATTTCTCTTACGGCCGCCGCATCGCCCGACGTGACCTGGTGATGGGCAAAGAGACAAGGTACGGCGGGTTCTTAAATTTGAAGCCGGCTAGCTGGATCATTTGGCAGAACGATTACGACTATGTGCGCAGTATCGACCAAGTGACCAATGAGCTATTGTTTTCTGGATATGTGGCGCGCTCGCGACTCAATCTGCAGCTGTCTCGCGAATGGTCAGCGCGAGTAATCGTACAATATAACTCATTTGACCAGGTCTGGGATGTAGACCCATTGCTCACCTGGCGCCTTAATCCATTCACAATCTTTTATGTCGGGTCAACACGGCGCTACGAGGACTTTTCGCCGGCAACGCCCATTCAAGATGATAATTGGCACCTGTCTGAACGCAGCTATTTCTTTAAGATTCAATATTTGTTTCAACTGTAAAGTTTCCCTATTGAGTCCGTTGCTTCCTAAGGTCTTGCCTCGACAAGGAAAAGAGACATTTTTGAGGGAACCTAGGTTATTATGTCGGGTATCTACAAAGCTGGGCTATCCCACGATGAGAGTGCCCATGCCATTGAATCAATTGCCAAGTTAGCTCATCTGTACCTTAGATGTGCCCAGAACTCGCTGAGAAAGGCTTTTTCATGCGCTCTTTGATCGCTCCTGTTGCCCATTCCCTTGCTGTTTTCGCTGTAGTATTTGCCTTGGTTGCTCCTGCTCAGGCCCAAGTCATCGACGTCGAGCCTATGAGCCACGACTTTGGCGAGATGCAGCAACAAGAGACCCTCACAACGACCGTTAAAGTGACAAATACCGGTGCGGGGCTCCTGCAAATCGAAAACGTGGAAGCTGACTGTGGCTGCACTATCCCAACCTTGGAAAAGTATAGCCTTGGCCCCGGCGAGAGCACTGACGTGACGATTGAGTTCAACAGCAAGAAATTCAACGGCAATATCCGCAAAGTCGTTCACATTGAATCCAACGACCCGCTCAATCCGATCGTTGATATCATGATCAGCGCCATCGTACACACCCCTTTGATCATCAGCCCGGTTAGTCAACGAATAGGCTTTTCACAAAGCCTGCGTGGGGAGACGCCGTCGCGACGGGTTACCTTCACCGCAACCGGCGACGAGCCCCTGGTCATTTCCATCGACAATACTCGCAAAGACTTGTTCGATATCGAGATCATCAATAGCCTTGATGGCAACCCAAAAATGGCCGCCATGGATGTGACCGTACGGCCGGACATGGCGCCGGGTCGCCAGCGCGACAATGTGCGCGTCGCAACGAATATTCCAGACTTTGAAACTCTCGACATTGATTTGCAGTCGTGGATAAGCGAAGAATTGGTGGCTAGTCCCCAACGGCTAAACTACCGATTTAAGAAGAGCCTGCAGCAAACCATTCGGATTGCACCTTTCCGCGACGGAACCACTTTTCAGATCTTGAGCGTTGATAGTGACCTGCCAGAATTGGAAATCGATTTTTTGGAAACGATTCCCAATCAAGAGGTCAAAATTATCATCAAAGGCCATGCCATCGACAAAACGGACCCAAGGGCAGTCAAAGTCAATGGACGCATGACGGGCACAATAACGATCCGCACCAATTTGAAAAACACGCCGCAAATTGAAATTCCGGTTACATACATGGTTCGGATGTGATGTGACCTAATGGCCACTGACAATGCACAAACCAAACGCTTTTTGGCCATGGACTGGTCGACTTCACTCAAAGAAGCCGGCCTGATCTTGGCGTTGTCATTGGTAGCTATGGGTGCCTGGTGGGCATTGCGCTCCGAACGGTTGCCATTGCAAGCAGACCCTGCGTATTACGAACTGGAACTGGAAGCGCCTCTCCTGACGATCGACGATGCCCTTTCGTTTTACGACGAAGGCGTGCATTTGTTTGTCGACACTCGTGACGTCAACGAAGGCACTTCAATTCCCGGCGCATTTTTTATTAGAGCCGAATCATTCGACGACAACCTGCTCGAAAATTTTGATTTCATGTTCCCCGAAGACGAATTGATCTTGTTTGGCGACGGCAACTTGAGCCGCACTTCTAACATTGCCGCCCGCTTAAAAGGGCGCGGATACCTCAACCTGCACATTTTACAGGGCGGGTTTTCAGCCTGGATAGACGCCGGCGGGGAATCTTCATCAGCAAATACAGGAGGAGGCTCATGAGCGGCTGGTTTGTCTTGCTGTGTCGTCTGGCCATTGGCGGCGTCTTTGTCTTTGCTTCGCTTGATAAGCTCGTCAACCCCACCGCTTTTGCGGAATCGATCCACCATTACCGCATTGTCCCTTACTCCCTATTGCATTTGGCGGCGCTTCTGCTACCGATGGTCGAATTTGTCCTTGGCATTGCCCTGATTACAGGCATTTGGCGGCGGGGGGCCTCCCTGATTGCGACCGTCTTGATGGTTGTGTTTATGGTTGCCATAGCCTCTGCATTATCACGTAATCTGGACATATCCTGCGGCTGTTTCAATACGGACGCTGGCCACCAAGTAGGCTATTCTTTGCTCTGGCGTGATTTAGGGTTTTTACTGCTTTGTTTACCGCCGTTGTTATTCCGCAACGGTGGCCCTAACCTCTTGCGTCGTCGCTCCTAGCGAACATAGTTCGATATTCCGGTATCGGTTTCTATTGTCCAAAACGCCCGTCATCCCCTATTATTGGACCCAATCGAACTCAAATCAGCATTGAGAAAACAGGTGTATCGCCATGCAGACCATCAGGTCTTTCTTTTTCTATGTGGGCATAGGCGTAGCGTCTTTGTTCTTGCCGGTTGTTATGCTGGTCACCTTGCCGTGTTCGACAATAACCCGGCAAAAGGCCTTGGCCGCCTGGTCCGGGCAAATCATAAATATGTTGAGAGTCTTTTGCCGGCTAGATTTCCAAGTCTCTGGTTCTGAAAACATCCCTGCCGGTCCAGCTATCATATTGTGCAAACATCAATCAAGTTGGGAGACGTTTGCCCTACAGGTGGTCTTTCCGGCCCAAACTTGGGTTCTCAAGCGAGAGTTGCTCTATATCCCATTTTTTGGGTGGGGATTGATGTTCGCTCGAGCCATCGGCATCGATCGTGGCAGCCCCAAAAAAGCATTGAACCAAGTTATTAACCAAGGGCGAGACCGGCTGGAAAGAGGCCTGTGGGTAGTGGTGTTTCCCGAAGGCACCCGCAGCAAGCCAGGCACATCGCTTAAGTACAATGCGGGTGGAGCTATGTTAGCGAGCCGCACTGGGTATCCGGTTGTGCCTGTGGCCCACAACGCGGGTTACTTTTGGAATCCGGGGCGCTTTTGTATTACGCCTGGCACAATACGCATTACTATCGGCCCAACTCTTGAATCACAAGGGCGCCGAGCTGGAGAAATCAACGCAGAATCTGAACAGTGGATTGAAAGGGCGATGGATGAAATTGTTCCATAGGGCAATAGTGCTGACGTTTCTTGTTCTCACTCCTCTTGCTACCGCGACAGATCTCGCACAGGCTGAAGTAAAATCAGAAGCTGACTCCCCACCTCGACCGCGCATTGGCTTAGTGCTTGGCGGTGGCGGTGCTCGAGGCGGAGCGCACGTTGGCGTCCTGCAAGTTCTGCACGAAATGCGCATCCCAATCGACCTGGTCGCAGGCACGAGTATGGGCAGTGTTGTGGGAGCCTTGCACTCGATCGGCATGACTCCAGACGAAATTGAGGGCTCCGTCCGTGAGGTCGATTGGGATGATTTGTTTTCAGATCGCCCAACGCGCACCAATCGTTCTTTTCGACGCAAGCAAGACGACAACGCCAGGTTTTTGCCCATTGAGTGGGGCTGGAAGGGACGCATCGTGCTGCCCTCAGGTGCCATTGCAGGCCAAAAGCTGGCCTTCGCCTTTCCGAACCCATCATTGTACTTATTTGGCCACGACAGCTTTGACAACTTAAGCACGCCCTTTAGGCCAGTTACGACTGACCTGCAAACCGGGAAGATGTATGTCCCGGACAGGGGGAACCTGATGAAAGCCGTGCGAGCGAGCATGAGTATTCCTGGCGTCTTCCCGCCTGTTCACTGGGATGGGCAGTTGCTCGTCGATGGTTTTATGGCCCGCAATCTTCCGGTCGACGTGGCCAAAGAAATGGGCGCCGAAATCATCATCGCCGTCGACGTGGGATCGTTGCCCGAAGACACACCCGAAGAATCGCTGCACACAATGGGTGGCATCACTGAACAGCAAGGCATCGTCGGGTCACGCCAAAATGTTGACCCAATGTTAGCCCTAGCTGACTTGGTCATCCAACCGGATTTAAAGATATCAACTCGAGAATTCAAACGCATTACCGAATCTTTTGCACCAGGACGCAAGGCGACTTTAGCGATTGCAGAGCAATTGCAAAAGTACTCCCTCAGCGAAGCCGAATACGCCGCTCATTTGCAGAAACATCGCCCCCGAGAAATACCACCGTTGATTATCAGCGAGATTGAACTGACCAACCTTTCGATTGCAGATGACGAAGCTATTTTGGTGCAAGTTCGCCAACCCCTTAATGAAGAATTGAACCTGGCGCGCCTGAAAGAAGACCTGGCTGAGATCTACGATATGGGCGTGTTCGAATTAGTGGACTTCAAGCTCAAGCCGAACGACAAACATCTGACCTTGTCCATCGTGGCCACACCTCGCTACTACGCTCCCAATACTTTGTTTTTCGGATTTTCCTATTCGGGAGGAGACGACGACCAATCAGATTTCAACATGCGTGTGCGCTGGACTCGGTTTGAATTGAACCGACTTGGCGGCGAATTAAGAACCGATCTGATCGCAGGGCGACCAACTGCCTTAAGAAGTGAATGGTATCAACCATTGAGAATGGACCGAATTCCATTCGTCGCATTGACCGCCAACGCTAGCAACGAATTGAACCCGTGGTATTTTCAGTCTCGCAAATGGGGAGAATATCGGGTCAAAAAGCTTGAAGGCCAATTTGATGTTGGTTTGCGACTAGGTCACGTGGGTGAGATCCGAGCCGGCGTATTATACGGTCACCTCAATTCTAGTGACCGCACAGGCTTAAGTTTGGCTGAGTTTAATGGCCGTCGCGGCGGCTATGTTGCTTCTCTCGGTTTTGACATGGTGGATTTGCCGGTTCTACCGCGGCATGGCTGGAAGGCTGGATTTAACTACTTTCGCGGCGACCCCGAATTTGGCTCGGACCTCGATTATCGTCGCCTTAGCGCAGCGATTGGCATAGCGCACACTTTCGGGCGACACACCTTTCACTTGACCGCCAAAGCAGGAACAAGTCTCAATACAAATATGCCAGAATTTGACCTCTTTACCTTGGGCGGATTGGCGAGACTATCGGGGCTTAATCGCGATCAATTGCGAGGCGATGACTTTGGGCTGGGAACATTGGCTTGGTACACGCGCCTCTCTTCGGCTGCTAGCCCGTACGCAACAACTTGGCATTTGGCTGTTCAATATGAAACGGGCAACACCTGGTATAATGTCGAAAACCCAGCCTTGGATAGTTTAGAACATGCTGGTCTCATCGGGCTGGTCGGCACAACTTTTGCCGGGCCTTTTTCCATTGCCTATGGGCGCACCGCCAAAGGCAATGACGCCTTATACGTGACTCTCGGAGTGTTTGCTAATTTCCTCGAGTAGGACAAGGCAAGCTCAATTGTCTTCGACCACAACGGCCGTGCCGTAGGCCAGCAGCTCCGCCGCATTGTCCATCATCTCGCAGGTCGCGAACCGCACGCCAACCACTGCATTGGCACCATTGGCCTCAGCTTGCTCCGCCATACGATCGAGAGCCTGCTCACGGCATTCGGCGATCATTTTGGTATAGTCAGTGATTTCCCCACCTACCATATTTTTTAAGCTAGCTAAGATATCATGGCCCACATGGCGCGCCCGAATCGTATTGCCGCGCACCAATCCGACGGTGCGCACAATGCGTTTACCGACGATTTCGTGGGTTGTTGTGCACATCATATTGGAATCCATCAGAAACCTTTCGCTAAAATCGATCTGAACTGTCTCATCCTATCGAATGACATCTTTATAGCGGGATTTACGTCGGGCAAAAATCCGCTCTCGCACAACAGAGCTGACTATCAAAACAGCACCTGCAAATACAGCTACGATACAACTCTTAAGCCATATCGAAATCGACGCCGTGGTCCAGAAAGTGACGGCCAGTTCTACGCAAAACCATCCAACGATGACAGCCAGGCCCAAGCCCAGCAACAACCAGCCCAATGACCGTTCATTGCGGTTGTAGCTGCTGTCCCAAAAGGCCTCCCAATCCTCGGCAGGAGGATCTTTCAAACGCATTGCGCCAGTCAGGCTGTTGAACCGCCTGAGTTCGTCAATTTCCAGTTGCGTCGCACGACTCTCATCAGTTTGCATTGCCAAGTGCGTTTCAATTCGCTTCACATCGGCTGGCTCCAATTCAGCGTCGACATAAGCGCTGAGCAAGGGCGCCTCTTGTTGCGGATCAAAGGGTGTGTTGTCCATTAGGCATCCTCCCAATCGACCGTTGCCCGCAGCTTGGTTCGCGCAGCGTGCAGTCGGGACATCACCGTACCCAAGGGTAACCCCATGGACTCGGAGATTTCGCGGTACTTCAGCCCTTCAAAATGATAAGCATGGAAAACCAGACGCATATCTTCCGGCAATGCCTGCAGCCCCTGCCAGATTCGTTCGCGCAAATCCGCGGCCATTGTGGCGGCTAACGGATCGGCCTTGCCGTCTGATTTTTCAACCCACTCCAATGGACAATCCCCCCGATGACGATTTTCATCACGTTTCTGATTCAACGCCGTGTTGCGCACGATGCGATAGAGCCAGGGAAAAAAAGCATCGTCGAGACGAAATTTGTCCAAGGAGCGATGGATGCGAATGAACGACTTCTGCATGGCGTCCATGGCATCATCATGATTTCCCGTCAGGTTAACGGCTATGCCGTAAGCCCTCGCTCGGTAACGTGTCATGATGTCTTCAAATCCTCCGCTATCACCGCTCAGGTGCCGGACAATATCCGCTCGATCCTGGCGTCGTTCAGCAGCGTAAGGGTCAGAGGCCTCAACCGCCCCAGAGCCCGTTGACGAGGAGGTTACACTCTCACTGGAGGGTTTATTCGGAGAATTATCCGCAGAAAGCAGAAAAGCGCCCAGAAAGAGCAATCAGGAGTCTCCCGAACGGCCGACCCACGGGATGTCTGCCACGCCAGCGGCCACATTGGTCGTGCGTGCGGCAGTGAAGAGGAAGTCGCTCAAACGGTTAAAGAAGATCACCGCGCCCAAAGGAATAGACATCTCGGTGGCCGCAGCCACGGCCTTGCGCTCGACACGACGGCAAACCGAACGGGCGACATGCAAAGACGCAGCCCCTTCTTGGCCACCGGGCAGGATAAAGGTCTTTAACGCGGGCAGATTGCGGTCCATAGCATCGATGAGGCCTTCGAGTTCACTCGCACCGAAGTCTTGATCGGTCGCGTCCTTGGCCGCCCATAGCTCTGAGTCGCTGGGGTTTGCTAAGATAGACCCCAAGTCAAAAAGTCTGCTTTGGATTTCTTGGAGGTCACTGGGCAAATTGCCAAAGCCCTCCACTCCGACCCGTCGTAAGGTGGCGACACAAACGCCGATGAAACTATTCAGCTCATCGATGTCTCCGTACAAGTCTATCCTTTGGTCTGCTTTTGAACGGCGACTTCCATCACCGAGATGAGTCTCGCCGCCATCGCCGGTGCGGGTGTAAATGCGGGCCATGGGACCGGTCCTTTCAGCCTATGACAGGAAACCTGCCTAAGACTTCTTTAAAGCGTTCGGATCAAAGAGCATTTCCGCGGCTTCGTAAATAGTTTCTGACAGAGTAGGATGAGGATGAATTGTGCCACGCAAATCTTCTGATACGCAAGCCATCTCCATAGCCAGCACACCTTCGGCAATCAATTCGCCAGCGCCAGGCCCGGCCATAGCCACCCCCAAAATGCGGTCCGTTTCCGGGTCCACAATCAACTTGGTGATGCCATCGTCGCGACCCAAAGTTAGGGTGCGCCCGACACTGCGCCACGGCAGCTTAGCGGTTTTTACTTTAATTTTCTGCGCGCGAGCTTCGGTTTCGGTCAAGCCGCACCACGCTAATTCCGGATCAGTAAAAACAACCGCGGGTATCGCGCGAGGATCATATTGCGATTTGTGACCAGCGGCTGCTTCAACCGCGACATTCGCTTCGCTATTGGCCTTGTGGGCCAACATCGGTTCGCCGGCAATGTCGCCAATAGCAAAGATGTTGGGCTCTGTGGATCGGCGCTGGCCATCAACCGGTACAAAACCACGTTCATCGAGAGTAATATTGATGTTCTCTATGCCAATGTTTTCATTGTTTGGCCGACGGCCAATGGCGATTAAAACACGGTCGAACTTTTGTTTGCGAGTGCCTTTTTTGTCTTCGAACGTCACCGTCACGCCAGTTTTGGTTTCTTTAAGATCCGCCACTTTCGTGTTCATCATGATAGCGGTGAACTTTTTATCGATCCGGCGCTTGAGTACCGAGACCAGGTCACGGTCAGCACCAGGCAACAAGCCGTTGGTCATTTCAACCACCGAAACCGCCGAACCCATCGCCGCGTAGGCTGTGCCCAATTCCAAACCGATATACCCGCCGCCAACGACGAGCAACGACTTGGGAACGTCTGGCAATTCTAAGGCTCCCGTGGAGCTGACGATTCGCTCACTGGTCTCAACGCCAGGCAGCATAAACGGACGCGAACCGGTGGCGATGATGGCCTGTTCAAAAGTCATCTCGCCTTCATCGCCATCAACGTTCCGGACCAACAAAGTTTTGTTGTCCTTGAACCGTGCCATGCCGCGAATATAGGTGATTTTCTTGGCCTTCACCTTGGCTGCAAGGCCTCCGGTGAGTTTGCCGATGACTTCTTCTTTCCAAGCCCTGACTTTTTTCACATCAATTT
This sequence comes from Candidatus Krumholzibacteriia bacterium, assembly GCA_047639735.1. GTDB lineage: Bacteria > Krumholzibacteriota > Krumholzibacteriia > LZORAL124-64-63 > LZORAL124-64-63 > JAGRNP01. Next base: position 14,357 of record JBLIOK010000012.1, read on the forward strand.
TTGGTTTGCTGAAAGCAACACCAATTTCTGATGATTCGGAAGCTTCGCTTACGACCTTCGCCACGTGCAGCAAAGCCTTGGAAGGAATGCAACCGCGGTGCAAACACACGCCGCCGGGATTCGCCTCCGGGTCGATGATGGTTACCTTCATGCCCAATTCAGCCGCTTTGAATGCTGCGGCGTAGCCCCCTGGTCCCGCGCCGATGATGGCCAATTGGGCTTGGGCTGGGATTGCATTCTCACTCACGATTTACCCCTTCATCACGAGTTGGATTGGATTTTCTATCGCGTTACAAATCCATCGCAGAAAGCGCGCGGCAGCCGCGCCATCAATCACGCGATGGTCATAGGACAATGACAGCGGCATGCGCAAACGCGCCTCGAATTCGTCATCAATCCAAACAGGTTCCATCTCGGCGCGCGAAACGCCCAAGATCGCAACTTGCGGCGAGTAGACAATAGGATCAAAGGCATGGCCACCGATGCCGCCGAGATTGCTGATCGTGAAGGTTCCACCCTCCATATCAGCCGGACTAATACGGCGTTCACGAGTCTTGACCGCAACTTCGTTCAACTCGGTCGCTAACGATTCGATGCCTTTTTGGTCGGCGTCTTTGAGCACCGGCACCAACAGGCCGTTAGGCGTATCGACCGCCACACCAATGTGGAAGTGGTGCTTGATAATGAGTTCATTACGACTCAAGTCCAAGCTGGAATTGAATTGAGGAAAAGCCTGCAAGGCCTGCGCGCACACCTTGACCAAGATGGCGGTCATGGTCAGTTTGTCCGTTTTTTCAACGGTTTGATTGAACTTGCGCCGGAAGGCTTCCATTTCCGTGATATCCGTTTTGTCGTGCTGCGTGACCATCGGTATCGTCGACCAAGCGTATCCCATGGCATCGGCGGTGATCTGACGAATTTTGGTCAAGGGTTCGTGGGTAACGGCGCCCCACTTCGAAAAATCAGGCAATGAGCGTTGGGCTTGCGGACTACTCGCCGCCTGGCCGGTTCCCATCGATTGCATAGACGCGCGTACAAATGCGCGCACGTCTTCTTCGCTAATACGGCCACCGGGACCGCGTCCCTGCACTTGATAGATATCTACGCCTAATTCGCGGGCCAAACGCCGTACCGACGGTGCGGCAGGAGCCACCTTATCGCCCGTTCGAACTGGCGTCAGGTCAACTTTGGGCGTCGTAGCTTCGGCCACCGGAGCAGGTGAGGTGTCAACTGGGCTTACCGCTGCTGGAGCCTTAGCTTCCGGCGCAGGCACCTCGGTTGCGGCCGGAGCTTCTTCAACGGCCACTGATTCAGCTTCGGCAGGTGCAGCTTCGGCAGGTGCAGCTTCAGCCTCAGCGGGTGCCGCTGCAGCTTCACTGGATTCACCTTCCATGATCACAGACCCAATCGCCACCGTATCGCCTTCACTGACTTTGATTACGGTGATCTTGCCAGCAAATGGTGCGGGGATTGCCACCACCGCTTTTTCTGTTTCCATTTCCAGCAGAGTTTGATCAGCCTCCACTGTATCGCCAGCGGCCACCGCCAACGAGATCACTGTCCCTTCAGTCACACCTTCGGAGACTTCGGGCACGCGGATTTCCGTCGCCATGTTTTTCCTTCCCATCTCCATCATCAATGGAGCGGTTTGGGCTTACGCATCAACTGCAGATCAGTCAACGTGTGGATTCAATTTCTTTTGGTTTATACCCAAATCTTTGATCGCTTTGGCCACCACTTTTTGGTCAATTTCGCCTTTTAGCGCCAGTTGGCGTAAAGCGGCGATAGTGATATAGCGCGCATCAACTTCGAAGAAGTCGCGCAATTCATCGCGGCCATCGCTGCGGCCAAAACCGTCGGTCCCCAGACAATGTACCGGCACGGGGAACCATTTAGAAACGACCAGTGGCATCACTTTCATATAATCTGAAGCCGCGACAAACACGCCCTCTTCTTTGGCCAGCAAAGATTGTACGTAGGGCACTTTTGGTTTGCCCATCGGGTTCAAAAGATTGTACCGATCGCATTCCACGGCGTCGGTATAGATCTCTTTATAGCTAGTAACACTCCACACATCTGCGGATACGTTATAGTCTTTTTCCAACATCTTTTGGGCCTTCAAGGCTTCATTCAAAATGGCGCCTGAGCCAAGAAGATGCGCCTTGTGCAGAGGTTTCTTGGCACTGCTTTTCTTAGTGGACGCTTTAAACCTATACATCCCCTTCAAAATGCCTTCACGCACGCCAGATCGTTTCGGCATCGGTGGCATTTTGTAGGTCTCATTCATGACCGTCAGATAGTAAATCCAGTTCTCTTGTTTGCAGTACATCCGCTCCATACCGTCAGCGACAATAACTGCCAACTCATAGGCAAAGGCTGGATCGTATGCCTTCACTTTGGTGGGTGTCAAAGCCAAGACATGGCTGTGCCCATCTTGATGTTGCAACCCTTCGCCAGCCAAAGTCGTGCGGCCAGCGGTAGCACCAATCAAGAATCCACGCGCTTGGATATCGCAGGCTTGCCAAATCAAATCGCCAACGCGTTGGAAGCCAAACATCGAGTAGAAGGTGTAGAACGGCAGCGTATTGACGCCGTTGTTGGCGTAAGCCGTTCCGGCGGCGATAAAACTCGCCATCGAACCAGCTTCGCTCAAGCCTTCTTCGAGTATGGCGCCCTCTTTGGTCTCGTTGTAAAAGAGCAAGCTGCCTTTATCGACCGGGTCGTACAACTGACCGGCATGGCTATAAATTCCAGCTTGGCGGAACAAGGCTTCCATGCCGAAAGTACGGGCTTCATCGGGCACAATAGGCACAATGAGTTTTCCAATTTCGGGGTCGCGCAAGAGCTTGGCGAGCATGTGCACAAACGCCGACGTGGTGCCGAGCTCGCGGTCGCCTGAACCGTCAAAATATTCACGCACCAGATCTTCTGTGTGGCAAGCCAAGGGCTGACTAGAGTCACGTCGAGCCGGAAGATATCCGCCCAGCGCTTCGCGACGTTCGCGGAGATAGGTCAGCTCGGGGCTGTCAGCATCTGGTTTGTAGAATGGCGCCGTACCAATGTCTTCGTCGCTGATAGGGATGCCGAACCGCGTGCGGAATGTCTTAAGCTCTTCCTCGTTCAGTTTCTTCTGACCGTGAGTGATGTTTTTGCCTTCGCCCGCTTCGCCAAGGCCATAACCCTTGATCGTTTGCGCCAGGATCACGGTCGGGGCACCCTTGTGTTCAGTGGCTTGCTGGTAGGCAGCGTAAACCTTAGCGGGATCATGCCCACCGCGGCGCAAAGACTGCAGTTGTTCGTCGCTGTATTGTGAGACCAACTCCAGTAGCTCTGGATATTTTCCAAAGAAATTTTCCCGCACATAAGCGCCATCCGAAACGACGTAGCGTTGCATCTCGCCGTCAAGGACCTCTTCCATGCGCTGGATCAATTTGCCGGACTGATCCTTCTCCAACAAAGTGTCCCAATCGCTGCCCCAAATGACTTTGATCACATTCCAACCCGCACCACGGAAGGCGGCCTCGAGCTCTTGAATGATCTTGCCATTGCCACGCACTGGTCCATCCAGGCGCTGCAAATTGCAGTTCACCACGAAGGTCAGATTGTCCAATTTTTCACGAGCAGCCAAGGTGATCGCACCCAAGCTTTCCGGCTCGTCCATTTCACCATCACCGAGCATCGCCCATACGCGCCGCCCGCTAGCAGCCCGCAGACCACGGTCAACCAAGTAGTGATTAAAGCGCGCTTGGTAAATGGCAGACAAGGCCGTCAAGCCCATACTCACGGTGGGGAATTCCCAGAAGTCTTCCATCAAATAGGGGTGCGGGTAGGAGCTCAAGCCACCCTCGGGATTCAGTTCGCGGCGGAAGTTTGTCAGATCTTTTTCGGTCAGACGGCCTTCCAGATAGGCGCGGGCATACAAACCTGGCGAGGCATGACCTTGGAAATAAATTTGGTCACCCAAAAACTCTTTGGTGCGGGCCCGCCAAAAATGGTTAAAACCCACTTCCCACAAATTGGCCGCCGACGCAAAAGTCGAAATGTGGCCGCCAATACCGGGCAGCTCTTTATTCGCCCGCACAACCATGGCCATCGCATTCCAGCGGACCAACGACTTGGTGCGACGTTCGATATCGCGATTGCCGGGAAAGACAGGTTCTTGAAAACTTGGAATGCTGTTGATGTACGGCGTATTGGCCGTGAACGGAATATTAACACCCTGCTCTTGGGCACGGGTTTGCAACAAACGCAAAATTTCACAAACGCGTTCCGAGCCTTGGTTATTGAGCACATAGTCGAGTGATTCGCGCCACTCGGAATTTTCGATGTTTTGAAGCTGTGCCTGCTCCTGGGGGTCCTTGATCGCCATCTGCCGCCGCTCCCATCAAATCGGGTTAGATTAAGCAAGTTGTGCAACACATAAGAAAATACGCAAAGCAGTGTTTTGCCCAATTTTTTCGCAAAAAAAGTCAAAACCTTCCACAACATTTTCCACAATATATAGTCTCAAATAAAAAAGGCGCCGGTACATTTAGCACCGACGCCTAAAAGCTACAGCCGAGGTAGTGATGGGTCACACTGCTTCAAGTGCCCCTCATTGGCGATGATCCTCATTACAAGGCATCGCCGTCACCATAATTGCTGTCATCAACAACTGCGGGAAAGGCCCTGTCAACGCAGGGTCACCGCCTCCACTGAGCTAAATAAATCACTAGCCACTGGGTCACCTCCTTGCTGGACATCGAAACGTCCGGGCGTATCACCTGCGGCGAGACCCAACTCGCCCAACTCCATGGACCGCCCAAGTCACTCAGAGCTGTCGCGATTGAACGCGATCAAGACTGCCACAGGATACCAAAGACACGTGATGATGCAAGTCTTGTTTGCGGTCAGCTCGTTGTCGGATGCCTTTGCTCAAGTACCTCAATCTGGTACCATGTGTCTGCCAGTTAATGGCCCGTAATTTTTCGGCAGCGTGTTTCATCTCAATAT
>JBLIOK010000013.1:0-19046 GCA_047639735.1 Candidatus Krumholzibacteriia bacterium
ACAACACTTCGGCACCCTGCCAATATGAACTTCCGGCCGATCTGATGGATGGCAATGCGTGAACCGTAAAACTTTGATCATATACGGTATAGCTATTCGTCGCGCCCACCCCTGGCACATCAAAAGGCCCGTTAAATTCGGAGAGGTCATTGGGAAGAGTTCCATATTGAATATCCCCAAACAGATCATCACCGGCCCGGAAGTAATAGCGCATAACATCGCCCGGAAAAAGTCCGCCCGTATCGGGAAAATCAAATGCCCACTGCGTTGGGCTCGGAATCCCATTAATAAGAGCGCGATTACCCGCGATTGCGCCACTCGTCGCAATGGTTCGGTACGGATCGAAAATTGGATTTGGCGCAATGAGATAGTGCATCTGCGGAGTGGTAAGATAAGACCCAGACCGGTGCGGAGAGATCGACACCACAATCGAATCACCAGGATCATTGCGCATGTGGTCTGCTGGTGAGATGTTACTCGCCATATCAAATCGCACATGCATTGCGGCCAAACCAGAAGTGTCAATCACACCAGATTCGGGAAAGCTGTCTTGTGCCAAGTGGGCTTCTTCAGTCGACATTAACGGACCCGACCGTTCATAAACTTTGACAGATACGTTGTCAAAATAGGGTGCAGGTGTACCATCTGTGCCGGTAAAGCCAAATGCCCAGCCCAATTCGTAGACACTGAGCTGGACCTGAATTTGATCACGCCCCGATTGTATCAAGTCGGACACTTCAAAAGAGTCACGCCAGTATCTCGGGCCTCCCCAATAAATAAAATTTCGATCTTCGAAACTTTGCTCGGACAATATCTGAACGGGACCAGCGGAACCATCTGTGTCCGCCGAGCGCACTCCCCACTGATAAAAAATGCCGGGGCTAGAGACATTGATCTCTTCATGCTTATAGACGTCAAACGCGAAAACCATACCGGTATACAATGAGCCTGGCCAATTCATCACAGGAGAATTCACGACCACTTGAATATGGGAGTCGGGGCCCGCCAAACCGCCAACGTTATTGACGATGTATCCCGACGGTCCGTAACACCAGTTTAGGCACGCCGCGCCTCCGGTTCCGGGCACAACCAATCCATCATCGATGAATGCGACTTGCTGAGAATAATTTGTGGCGCATGGATCATTGTCCTCTAACCCTGTCCACAATTTGGCAAAATCTCCCACGCCATCAGGATAGACAATCAACCAATCACCAAAGGTTCCGTCTTGAAAATCAGTAAAACTCACGAGATCGATTTCACCTGTTTGCGAAATGGTCACCGAGATGTCGTCTATTTGGCAAGCGCCCGCCGTTGGGTGTGCACAATCTTCATCTGACCAACCCTGATCCGAATTGACACGAAAGGCTACATAGACATCGCTTCCATCGATATACTCCGCCGGCAAAACAGTGAATGCTTCATCGACATTTACCGTTACCTTATTGTCCCATGATTGGATATTTGTATACCCAACGATATTTTCCGATTTAATACTCAAACGGGTGTAGTCATATCCAGGTTCGGTGTCATTTTGCAGAACGGCCGTGACGGCAACTTGAGCGGCCACATTGGGGTTCGAAACGGATGCTCTATACTCCACAACCATATGCCAGTTGTTCCCGTATCCGCCCACCGCGTCTAATGAATCATTACAACTGGCAAAAGAAATATCACCGCACCAAGCAGCCAAATTGCCAACCACCGACTGATTGTAATCGCTCACCTGCCAAGAACTTGTTGTGGATGCGGTCAAATCCTCGGAGGTCCAGCCATTCCAACCGGCTTCGAAATCCCCTAGATGAGATGCCCCCGATCCGGTTGGTCCCATCAAGTCGATTGTATCAGTGGCAGCTTTCCCTAAAGCTGATCCTAAAGCTGATCCTAAAGCTGAAGAGCCGCCATAAATGAGATTATCCCCACGAGAAATTCGCGGCAAGTCGCCGCCAAATACTGAAGAATTCGCCAGTAATAAACCAACGACGATAACCATTTGAAGAACACATGAGCGTGTGTTCATAATTTCCCCTAATATATTGTTCTGCGAAAAACAACAATTTCATGCGCGAGCGACCGCACTTTCATATAGCTACAGAATCCAAGGCACGCCGTCAATTCTGCTACTTAACGAGCATCAATTTCGCAGAAACCACCGCGCCCCGAGTTCGAACCCGCGCAAAATAGACACCGCTGGGAACAGCTTCTCCATTGTCGTCATTCCCGTTCCATAAAAATTCATATTGGCGTGTCTCTGCAGCTCCCAAACTCAAATTGCGCACCAAGCGCCCGCTCAAATCGTAGACACCAACCTGCAGTAAACCTGCCTCGCGCACTGTGACCGAGACGGTTGCCGCGGGATTAAACGGATTGGGCCAAACGTTTACTTCCGGCAACAAGTTCGCCACCGGTGGCACCGATGCTGTCTCAGAAACAAGTTTCACATCCAGCACGGTTGGCGTGCCCCAAACCGTACTCACGTTAGAGAAAGTTTTTGGATAATATCCGGAGGCGTTGAAAGTCAATTCGTAGGTCCCGCTGTCCAGCAACTTGTAGTAGTCGCCGTGGCCTGGGTCGGTATGAACAACTTTTGTATTGCCGGTCACCGCAATGACAGCATCAAGTGGCTGCCCCGTTGAGGCATCTGTCACCACGCCGTTGACGCCATGTTTAGCCGCCGCGATGAAGTTCAGAAAGCTTTCTCGATTGTCGTCCCAGTAACCACTCAAACTCGAGGCCGCCGGCCATTTTGTATTGCTGTATTCAATCGTCAGATCAATGCAATCGGTCTGGTCGTAGGACCAATCCTGAATGCTGCCGTTGACGACATACCACACGGCGCCATTGGTGATTCCTTGGTTAAACCAGCCGTTATACATCGGTGAATTTGTCTCCGAGTAGGTCAAGCTGAGCGCAATGATGGCATCATTGTCGGGCGCTAAAGCAAAGGTGTAGTCCCAAGGATAGTTCACCACCAAAGCCCCCCCGTGCCCATTTTCGCTGATCACGAAATGGTGCGCTTGGCTGTAGGCTTTGAAATTGAGGGTTTCCAACTCTTCAATCGAATGAGTGCCGTTGGGCAACAAGAAATTTCGATTCAAGTCGATAAAATTGGCATTGCTTCTGGTCCCGGCGACGTATCCGTCTGGATTGTGCAACACCATCAAATGGATCTCAGTTGAATTGACTAAAGACGTCAAATCGTCGTAGCCCGGTTGTCCGTAATTTTGAGTCAGATGATGGGCCAGATTCATCAGCATCACCATCCCCACCACTTCATCACCATGCATCGTGCTGCTGAGGCGCACCTCTGGCTCGGCGGTGGTCGTGTTGACGTCGGCAGAAATGACAAGCCCCCATAACTCGCGCCCTTGAACGGATTGGCCCCAACTGAACGTGCGGCAAATATCTGGAAAGTTCGCGGCTAAATTATCAAGCAATAAACCTAATTGAGCATGGGTAGGGTAGTAGGCAATCGCCGCCGCATCTGATTTTTTGAACGACCGCAGTTCGGGCAATAGGAAGGTATTTTCTGCCCACGATTTTTCAACCTCTGCGCGCTGTGTTTTTTCATCGTCGATTAATCGTTGGTACGACCAACCAGCTTGCGACAGAGCGGTGGCTTCATTTTCAGTCACCCGTACTTTCAATAGCCAACCATTTCGCGCTGGCGACAAATTTTCGCGGTTAAAATCACGAAGGGGGATATCCGAGAGCAGCTGCTGCAGAGCCGCCGGGTTCTCAACCGGTATACTGATCGGAAAATCGTCCCACTGCCGAATCTCCCACAATGGCAATCCGTACTCATCGATCATGACGTTATTTTGTCCAAACGCTGCCCCCATGGACAGCATCAACATCACGTTGATCAGTATGATTTGATGGCGACGCCTTCTCAACATTGACTCCTCGTCATCTCCAAAACAGATCACATTACATACGGACAGATCTCAATAATAACACGAAACAGGTCTCTGCATCCATCCCAACCCGTTTGATTCCAAGCAAGCCATATTGACGGATAGGCACAATCGGACCTATAATGGTATTTAGTGAATAGCTCCCTAATTTCTACAAATTTGCAGGCGAGGACATGGATCTCACCAAATTGCGCGTTTTCAACATGTTTCGGGCTCTTTTGCTCGTTACTCTTGCTGTCGCCATAGGCGCTTGCGGCCGTGAGGCGCCATTTACCGAGCCGGGCAGCATCTCTGTCGTTTCGGTGCCCGCAGGTGCGCAAATATTTCTAAATGGCGCCGACACCGGTGAAGTCACTCCCCATACATTCACGGGGTTGCAACCATCAGCTTACCGAATTTCTGTCACTCTGACCGGCTTCACTTCCACGGTCCCCGAATTTGAACTCAATTTGGAACCTTTGGATGCCAGAACCGTCGGCTTCGAATTTTCGCAGACTGGCCTTGAAATTTTCTCGCCAATCGCCGGCGCCGCGATCTTTCTGAATGGTGAAGACACAGGCCGTGTCACGCCGTCAACAATCGTTGGGTTGGATGCTGCTACCTACGAAGTCAGCTTGGTTTTTGACACCTATCTTATAACGCCGAGCGAATTTAGTGTCGATGTCACCGCTGGTGCGATCGTCAACGTGCCGACAGAAACTTTTGCCATGCGCCCACAACGAACCGTTCTCCTCGAAGGGTTCGCCAACATCGACTGTGGTCCGTGCCCGCAATTGACGGCAAACTTGGTCGCGTTTGCTGATCGCCCAGAATTTTCGCGAGACCGCGTGATCTACCTCGAGTTCAGCGTCAGCTGGCCCAATTCGTTTGATCCCTTGTTTCTCTACAACGGGCCCGAGAACAGCGATCGCTACACCAACTATTTTGTCCTCGGAGCCCCAGGACTTTACGTCGATGGAACAAAGCTTGCGGACGCCTTGGACCTTCCCGCCTTGGAAACTAGCGTGCTGGCGGAATTGAACGTGGACCCGCAATTCGTGATAGACGTCAGCGCCGATTTCACGAACCCGACCATTCCAGTGACCGTCGATATTACACCCCATGCCGATCTCGACTTAGCAGGCCACGTTCTTTACGTGGCCCTTTACGAAGAAGTCATCGACTTTACTGAACGAGGCATCACGCCTGGCAGCAATGGACAGGTTGTATTTCACCACGTGTTTCGCGACCGCGTCGATGTGCCGCCAGAAGTGGGCATGTTGCAAAAAGATGTGAAAAGAACTTTCGATATGGACCTGGTGCGTGGCAATTGGGAATTGGATAATCTCGTGGTTGTCGCCTTTGTGCAACGCAGCAGCGACCTTGAAGTCTTACAGGCCGGTTCCTTCTCAGAGACCGCCAAAGCTGGAGGAAATCAACGATGAGTACTTCGCGCAGAACTAGTACAATAGGCACTCTGATGGTGCTTATTCTGCTCAGTGCACCTCTGGCTGCCAACGCCAATTTCGACTGGGATATTGAAGACAACGGTGCTGTGAGTGACCTGATCATATTGACTGCCTACCACACCTTTGTCACCAATACGACCGCAGAGCTCGACACGGTCACCGTCAACATGGTCAAATCAATCCCAACGGGTTGGGTCGCCTCTTTGTGCGAAGGGCTGCTTTGTTATCCGCCATTTCTATTGGATGTCGAATTGATACTGGATCCGGGCGAGACCCTAGAGCTGATCATTGATATCACGGCGGTTGGCGATGAAGGACAAGGCTCGACCTTAATCTCTTTGGCCAGCAAAAACAATCCGGCATCCACCGCTTCAGCTACCTTCACTTTGGTCAGCTCGGGTGTGGATGTGCTATTGGTTTCTAACGTCAGCGACCCCGCAAACGAAAACCTCATCGCTGACGCCATCACCGCCACGGGCAAGACCCACGGTGTATGGAGACCGAGCACAATGGGCAAAGCAACTGACCTCGAAATGGCTAATTTCCCGACTATTGTCTGGGCTGCAGCCAGCACGTTGACGTCCCTCGAAACCGAAGACATGACCAACCTAACGGCCTACGTCAATGGCGGTGGCAACCTCGTGCTTTCAGGGCAAAATCTGGCCTGGGCCAACTGTGATCCGGGCAGTCCGTTTTTCGATACCGATGCAGTGACCTGGTTTCAGTCCACCCTTGGTACCGATTATGTGGGCAACCTGGGCAGCACAGACTTTGTCACCAGCCAGGTCAGCGACCCGATTTTTTCCGGAGCCAGCTTCAACGTCAATGGCGGAGACGGCAGCAACGATAACTCTAGTCCCGACATCGTCAGCAGCACGGGGCTTGGTACAGTCAGCCTCAGCTACAGTGGTGGCGGTGGCGCGCTGATTCGATCGGGGTTGGGTGCGGGCTACACCGTCTTTGCCGCCTTCGGCATTGAAGGCATCGATAGCGTCGGCAAACGTTCGGCGTTCATGACGAGCGCACTCAACTGGTTCACCAACCCCACCAGTGCCGCGGGCGACGGCGTGCTCCCATTGTTCACTCGCCAGCCGGAAGTATGGCCCAACCCTTTCAACCCGCAAACCAAGATCAGGTTTGAAGTGGGCGGCGAACGTGCTGTGCCAGCCGAGGTGACCGTTTACAATTTGCAAGGCCGAGCCGTACGCCAATTGTACGCCGGAAGTGTCAACCCAGGACCGCAAGATGTTATATGGAATGGGCGCGATGATGCGGGCCGCAATCTTGCCACAGGTGTTTATCTGGCGCGGGTGACGGTCGGCGGTACTCAAAAACTTGTAAAAATGACGCTGGTCAAATAGCCGAAGGAATTCCAGATGCAAAAACCGATGGCCAAGTGGGCCCGCCAATCGTTGGGCCATGGCGCCTTGTGTTTGTCAGTTGTTCTCATTGCCATCGGTGTTTTAGGTTCTTTCAGCAGTTCTGCCCTAGCTGCCGACACTCCTGACTGGAAATTGGAAGCCATCACTGGCGAGACGGTTAGCTTTCACGACGAACTGGCCAAAGGCCCGGTCGTATTGAGCTTTTGGGCCACTTGGTGCAAGCCTTGCTTAAAAGAGATGCCCCATTTGGACGCCTTGGCCGAAAAATATGATGGGCAAATTTCTGTCCTGGCCATCAGCACCGACGCTTCAAAATCAGTGGCCAAAGTGGCGCCTTTCATCAATTCTAAAGGCTTCAAAAACTTCAAGGTCTTGCTCGACTCCGGCGCTGAAGTACAAAATTTGCTACAAGTCGGCAGTATGGTGCCCTTCTTGATCATGTTTGATTCTAATGGGCGCGAAATCTACCGGCACGTGGGCTACAAAGATGGCGATGAAGTCGAACTCGAACACCAAATGCAGGCAGCACTAAAAGCTGCTGAATCAGGCCTCCAAGTCGAAACGAACCAGCCTGCCTGGAGCGAAGCCGTCACCGCAACCGACCGCTTTGAATACAGCTACTCTACGGAAAAAAAGACCGAAATTTTTGAAAACTGGCTCGATGTCAGCTACCAATTTGGCGGCTTTCGCACCGGCATCATGCTCAACAGCCAGGCACCTAGTGAAGAAGGTGACCGCAGCAACGAGATCAAGCACCGCTTCTTTGAATTCAACAATGGGCAAGTCAGCGTCCGCGCCGGTCATTTCTACGGTTTGTTTGGGCGCGGTTTGATTTTCAACTCCTATGAAGACCGCACAGTCCGAGTCGACACTCGACTGGATGGGCTAAAAGCCAGTTACCAAAATGAGAAACTCAAAATCACTGCCTTTTCCGGCACGCCATCGTTGCGCGAATTAGACATCAGAGCGTTGGATGTGGAATACAACGTGGTCGGAAATTTTAATTTGGCAGCGACCGGCTTGACCTATCGCCCTGACCTCTTCCAAGACGCTGAAGGAAAAATACACCGCGAAAGCGTGTCCGCCGTTCGGGCCCGCGAAACATTCGGCTTCGGTGATTTCTACGTCGAGCACGGCTGGAAAACAGGATACGACTTCAACCCGATCGACGACGACAAAGACCCGGGCACAGCGCTTTACGGTAATCTCAATCTTTACAAAGGACCGTTCTCTGCGTCATGGGAATACAGTGACTACGACAAATTTGAGGTCGTCTCCAGGGCTGATGGACTGACAGCATTGAACCGCCCGCCTGCACTGGCCCGTGAATTCACATGGACCTTGCTCAACCGCGCCCCCCACACCTTGAATGCTAATGATGAAAAAGGCCAAAACCTTGACCTGATGTTCACCGGATCCAACGGCTGGACAGTTTTACTCAGTGGAGCCGATATTGAGCGTCATGACGGCGATACACTTTATCAACTAGCCTATGGCAGTGTCGAAAAAGAACGGTTCGGCGACTTCCGCTTCCTGGGCGCCTTTGGCTACCAAGACAGCGAAGGGCTGCGCCAAACAGTGGCCGGCGAACTGACTTGGTTTGCCAGCGAATCACAATCGGTCAGCCTGCAAGCTGAACAACAGCACGTCAGAGTGGGCGGCGGCGTCGGTTTTGACTTGGGCGAATACGACCAGCAATGGTACAAATTGGAATACGAAATCGCCCCGCGATGGGCATTCAGCGGTATCCTCGAAGTGAACAACAAATTTGATGAGCAACGGTCTCCAACTGAAGAAGCAGGGCCTTTCCCAGCTGGCCAAATCGCTTACACTTTGGCAAGCGGCGGCAACCTCAACCTGTGGTTTGGCCAGCGCCAAGCCGGCTTCTTGTGTTCTGGCGGCGTCTGCAAATTTGAACCAGAATTTTCCGGCGTCGAAGTGTTCGGCGTCTTCCGGTACTAAATATTCATCTTCGTCAGTGCCTCATTCAAGGTCGCGACCACCTGTTGGTTGCGGCCTTCCATGTAATACCGCAAGACCGCATCGGTGCCTGATGCGCGCAACTCAAACCACATTCCTTCAAAAGCGATAAAGGTGCCGTCACCTGCGTGAAACACTTTTTCAATGGCAGGCAGATCAACATCGGCCGGCAACAGCTGTTGCAACCGAGTCGTCACCTCAGCTGGATCAGAACCTTCAAAGTTAGCAAAAAACGCAACCGTATCATCCTTGCGCCGATTGCCTTCCCGTTGCGCCTCAAGCCGGGCCTCGCCTTTCAGCGACTCATCAAACAAGGTGATATCGCGCCGTTCATAAAATCGGTATTGAGCTTGATAGTGCTCCAACATTGAAATATAGAAAGACGCAAAACTATCGCCTGCGTTGTGCAACTTGGCGGCCAAACACAGAGACATCACACCAATCTGCATGGCGTCTTTTTCTTTAGCTGCCAAACTGGTGCGGTTCCCGTGTCGACTGACCATGGGTTCAGCAGGGCCCATCGCAGCTCCACCACTCTCTTCAGCCATCATCAACAGACGCGGGCGTTGGCCAAATTCAGTCTTTTGTCCCGTCACGTCAGTAGCGTGCGCCATCGGTGTTGAGGCCGCAATTTGAGTTTCCAAGCTGCCCACCAATTCGGCAAAATATTTGAATCCTACGGGAACTCTATAAGTGCTTAAAGTACTACCAGTCTGTACGTTATGCTGGATTGCGATTTCACCGATACTCATACTAGTAGGATAGGTCGTCGCGACGATCCAATCGGATTCCGCTAACTCCCCCGATTCGCTCATGGCGGCAATTTTTAGGGCCGTGAGCATGAAGTAGATCTGGTTGGGTTTGAAGAAAACCAAACACCGCTCGTCGTCAAGGGAATCAACCTCGAGGCCAACAGCGGTGGCAGCTTGAGCCAAGGCAGCCGGAGCAACGGTGACCATATTGAAACGGTCACCATCCGGATCCCAAATAAAGAAGGCATCGCATTTTTTTGCGCGCAGCAGATCTTGTGCTCCCACGTTTTTGTACACCTGCCATTTGCCCGGATCAACACCATGATTCACACCGTCCACAATGCCGATGCCATGGTAAGTGTCACTCTCTTCTTCGTGAGTGAAAAAGACCGGTCCGTCGTCCCCAACCGTTATATTGAGTTCATCAAATATTCGACGAGCCGTCGGTGCCATCGAACCGCCCTCGGTGCATATGCCCACTTTGAAACCAAGTTTTGCCGCGGTGGCCACTTCAGCGAGCAGGTTTGCTGGGACAATCTTTTGCAATACCGCAGTGTAGGCCGATATGGGATCAAAATCTCTCATAATCAATGCGTCATCGGCCGCCGCTAACGAGACCTGAAGCCCTGTTGAGCTCGCCTCCGCAACCAATTCTCTCACGCGTTCCGCGATCAAGCCGGCCATTTCCATCAATTGGCCGCCCGCTTTTTCCATGGGTTTCCAGCCACCTTTGTAGCTTTGGCTGTGGCTAGCGGTGAAGTTTTCGCCGCCATCGAGCTCTTCGTAAAAAACACCAAAACTGGAAAGCCAGATAGGCGTTGTGCGCTCTGTTTCTGGTCGCAAATGAACCTTGATGCCGTGAGCAGCGTAAATCCTTGCCGCCAGATCGATAAATTCTTGGGTGTGCGGCCGCACTTCACCACCAACATGCAAGCTGGCCACACCACGGGCGACGGCCAATTGAGCCCTTGCTTCGATCATCAGCGCAACACTCAGGGCGTTAAAGGGAACATCCTTATTGAAGAAATCAGCCGGTTCGAGCAAATCACGATAACCTGCCGTACCCAGCTTAAAGCCGGCGGCCCACTGTTTAAGCCCGTATTCTTCGACAAGGCCTGGTGTGAACTCGATGATTTCGGATTGTGTGGCAAACGGCTGAAATGGGGTAGGCGCTGGGCTCATCAGGCAATCTCCGGCATAAAGGGATTCGTGCATCTCTCGCTGACAATATAGCCAACAAGAAGAACATGGAAAAGCTAATCACGAGCAGAATTGAAGTGCTATATTATCGGCGAAACACTAGAGCATAATGTGACCGGAGCAAGGAGCCTTTGAATTATGGAGTTTGTGCAAAACCTACGCCACCGAGCAGCGGCTTTGAACAAGACTATTGTATTGCCTGAAGGACATGACGACCGGGTTTTGCAAGCGGCAGGGCAACTTTGTGCAGAAGAGATTGCGCAAGTCATTCTGTTGGGTGGCGAAGAGCAGGTGCATCAACAGTTGTCGGCCGCTGGTGTCAACACGGCTGGCATCACCGTTATTGACCCTGCCTTGAGCACCTACCGCACAGAGTTTGCGCGCCGATATTTTGAAATGCGGCAGCACAAAAAGATGAGCGAATCCGAAGCCACCCAAGCCATGCAAGACCCCCTCTTTTTTGGCGCCATGCTCGTCCATGAAGGTGTCGCCGACGGCATGGTAGCCGGTGCTGCCAACGCCACAAGTAAAGTCCTGCGTGCCGGCTTTCAGATCGTGGGCACTGCCCCCGAGGTGGATACCGTTTCAAGCTGCTTTTTCCTGATCAAAGACGGATGGAAATTTGGCACCAACGGCATGTTTGTCTGCGGTGATTGCGCGGTCAACCCGCAGCCAAACGCAGAACAACTCGCGGCCATCGCTGTGGCCACCGCCCGCTCAGCTCAAACGCTGGCCAACTTTGAACCACGGGTTGCCCTGCTCAGTTTCAGCACCGCTGGCAGCGGGTCGGGGCCCGATGTCGACAAAGTGATTAAGGCAACCGAATTGGCGCGCCAATTGGCGCCCGACCTTCTCATCGATGGACCGCTGCAACTTGACGCCGCTATCGTGCCGGAAGTGGGCCGCCAGAAAGCCCCGGACAGCAAGGTTGCTGGCAGCGCTAACGTCCTGATATTCCCAGACTTAGATGCGGGGAACATTGGATACAAATTGGTCCAACGTTTGGCTGGAGCCGAAGCCGTTGGGCCCATCTTGCAAGGCATGGCCGCAGGCCTCAATGACCTGTCGCGCGGCTGCAGCGTGTCCGACATAGTCAACGTCGCGGCCATCACGGCTTTGCAAAGTCACTAGCAACAGCCGCGATATATTTGCCTTCGGACTATTTGGGGACTTTTTTAATAGAATGACGTTCATACGCCTGTCTCATTATCTATCAATCAGCGGTCCACGAAGGACTGAAAGGCTCCTATGGCTCGGTGCTTCTTAGCCACTACCCTTGCTCTCGTTCTTTGCCTCTGCTGGCTACCTAACACAGGTATCGCTGGCGCCGCTGAAGATCGAGAAGGGCAACGCAAGCAGATCAACAACCTCATCCGCCTCGAGCAACGAGACAGCGCCCTGCGCGAGTGCCGGCTCTATGTGCAAGCAAATCCCGATGATGCGATGATGCAATACAACCTCGCCTGTCTGGAAAATACACAAGGGGACAAAGAACGCGCAGAGGTCGCTTTTCGCGCGGCGATTGCCGCGGGGTTTATCGAATACGATGCGGCTCTGGTCGATGTGGATCTGCAAGGCGATCTGCATTCTAAAATTCAAGAAATAATTGTCAAAGAGCGCTCCCTATTAGCCGAGCGTGCCATGATCAATGGCTACACCTTGTCTTACAATACATGGAGCGACCCACACGAACTGCGCCCTCACTCCTCAACGCCATCCCCTTCATCGGTGGACCCTCAAATGAGGCTTCAATGGCAAGACAAAGGGCTCGCCTTTGAACTCACTGGCGACACCAACTGGGAATCGGCGATTGATGCCAACAACTCACCGCCGTGGCAAGGCGGCCCAGGAATGATGATCACGCTTGGTGTGCCCGAAGACGAGCACAATTGGGACGTCACCAACCATTATATCTTCGCCTTCGGACTAGAAAATAAAGGGGGCGTAGGCGGCCTCTTCCTCCCCTCCCAAAACACTTGGCAGCGAGTCCGTGAATTGGCCCCAAAAATCAGAGTCGACGAAGGCGGAAAATGGTTGATGACCGGCCTCATTCCATGGCAAGTGATCGCGCCATACTATCCAGTTGTGGACACACCGCTTGGCCTAAACGCCACTCTCTATACGAATGGGCCACAAGGCACGCGGCGGGTTTCGCTTTTAGAGACCAACGACACCCTCGTCCCTCAGGCCGCCAACCGACGCATGGTGCGTTTGGATTTTGCAACCGACACCTTGCAAGAAGACCTCTTCCTCGGCAAGCTAAGCACGTCGTTGAGCACCTCGGACACTGGAGGCCTCGATGTCAACTTGGTCGCCATCAGCACGGAGTCTGGCAGCGGCACTTTGAGCATCAATTTTATCGACCAAAGCGGACGTTCAGTATTGCCCGAAGGCGCGATCCGCGGCAAAGTCTCTTTAGAAAACGGCACCAACAAAATCGTGCGTCAAGCTGACTTCAGCGCTTTGAATACCGGTGGGTATGTCATTACCGCTGAGCTTACTTTTCCCTCCGGCAAGAAGGCAATATGGTCGGGAACGGTTTTGCAACTGCAAGAAGGTTGGCAGGCCAGTTATGAAGATCGGATTTCCTACGTTGGCTATTCAGAACAAGCTACCGCTAGGCACTTGTTTGGAAAAATTTTAGAATCACTGGCGGCGCACGAATCTCGGCGCAGTCCGGGCCCTATTCTGACCGCCATGTTCACCTTGGACAATATGCTCACCGACGCTCAAGAAAGCGGCACCATTCTACCAGACAAGGGAGTCTTCACCTTTGTGTATCCCGGGCCAGATGGCAACGACCGGTTGTGCCGCATGTATTTGCCGGCTGGGCGCCAACACGCAGACGCCGTCAACCCCATCGTCATTCTTAATCCCTACAGCGGACAAGATGCGCAGTTGGCTTCACGTATTGGACGCAACTATGAATTTGGCGACCAAAATCCAACCCTAAAAACAGGCGACGACGATAAATTTCCCATCTACTTGGTGCCAGAGATGCCCACCGCAAAACCAGGCAATCCGATAGATTATTTGGGCGAAGCCGATGCCTGTCGGCGCTTTTTTCAAGAATTTTTTAACGTCAGATCGTTGGCCGTTGTTGGCGTCGACAAACGCGGCGATGCTGCCTTGAGCTTGGCCACGCGATTGAGTATCCCGCCTTTGGGTTTGTTGATTTTTGCTGGCGAAGAGTTAGAGCCCTGGCCCATGGCACAGCCCGAATACATCAGGGAGAAGCTTGGCCCCGCACCCGAGAATCTGCCGATAACCTGGGTGAGTTTTACCCAAGAAGTCCGAAGGGCAGGCCAAGGCCGCGAAATTCTGCAAGCTTTGCGCGACCTCAACTACAACATTGTTGAATCCAAAGAAGTGCGCGGCGGCCTCAACCTGACCCAAGTCGCCGACCGTATTGTTATCTGGGCCGAAGGGCTACGCTGAGTAATTTAATTGTGTTTTTCATCAAATACCCGCACCCTATCAGGGTGCAATCGCCACTCACTTTGACGGAAGTGCAAAGCATTATGCTGACCAGTCTGAAACAAATATTTTTGACCACCGTGATCGCCTGCCTCACCTCCCACCTTTGCGTGGCGGCCGATGTCACCAATGGCGCAGCTTCTGCACATGGAGTTCAAACCATGCCCATGGACGAACTGTGGCGCATTGGCGGCGAAGGTGACGAAGAGAACCTGCTCGGTGTGATCGACAAGGTTTTCGCAGATGATAAAGGTCAAATATACCTGCTCGACATCCAATTGGTCGAGATTCAAGTATTCGACGACGAGGGCTTCTATTCCCACTCGATTGGCAAACGGGGAGAAGGTCCCGGCGAAATCATGCGCGTGACCGACGCCTTGTTCTTACCCGACGGCACAGTGGGCCTAGTGCAAGCTTTTCCCGGTAAAATTGTCCAGGTTGATCTGGAAGGATTGCCGGCCGGAGAATTTAAACCGGGTGGCGACGACCCCGCTGCAGGTGGCTTTTTTGCCATCGGTTCAGCTGCCTCGGTCGGCAACAATATCATCATCAAAGGTGGCCAATTTTCACGGGGCGAGAAATCTCGGACGGCCACCGAATTTATTAGCGGCATTGAACCGAGCGGCAAAGTGGGCACACGATTTACCGAGAACACCTCGGTGCGCGAGTTTGGCAACAACCAAGTCGTTGAGAAAGATCGTTTCTTTGTGCAGGACGATTGCTGGGACGTAACGCCCGACGGTCGTGTGGTTTTCGCTCCTAGCCGCAACGATTATAAGATTGAAGTTCGCAACCCCGACGGCAGCCTCCACATGGTTATCAGTCGCGAATACGAATCAGTCCAACGCACCTCGGCAGAAGTCGAGAAAGCGGAAGCCATGTTTATGCCCTGGCGAAGACGCAACCGAAATAGCATCGAATTCGTAATGGAAAAAACCGAACCCGACATCGAGCAAGTGCACGTTGGTGACGACGGACGCATTTGGGTATTGCCCAGTTCGGGAATCCGTGACCAAGCGGAAGGCGTGCACTCTACGTGGGACATCTTTGATCAGGCGGGCCAGTTTGAGCGCCAAATTGCCTTCGCTTGCGACGCAGATGGCCAAGAAGACGCTCTGTTTTTCCCAGGCGGTGACTTGGTTGTCATTGTCAAAGAACACACCGAAGCCATGTGGGCCTTCCAGGGTCGCGGAGCGGACAACCCTGATGCAGAAAGCGACAACGAAATCGAACCAGCGCCGTTGGAAGTCATTTGCTATCGCATTGCGCCCGCGCTGGAGCAACTCGCAGAATAAATTTCGCTAAACCTGATTAGATAGAAGGACCCTTATGAAACGCATTGTCCTTACCGCTTTTTTACTCATGCCCGTTTTAGCTTTTTCAGAACCGACGGCCACTACAAATTCCGAGCAGCCCTCAGAAGGTGTGGTCGTCGCTACGCTGGAAGAAGCCTGGCGCGCCGGAGGTGACGACGACGAAGTCTTCTTTGGCAATATCGGCACCATCAAGACCGACGGAGCGGGCGTCATCCATATGTTAGACTCCCAGCTCGCAGAGATTCATCGAATCGCTCCTGATGGCGAACACCTGGGCACAATCTGTAAAGAAGGTGATGGCCCAGGCGAAGCTCGACGCCCCAATGACATGTTCATTTTGTCTGACGGCACTGTTGGTGTTTTGCAACAATTCCCCGGTCGCGTGATCTTGCTGCATCCCGATGGTACGCCCGCCGGTGAAGCCACGTTCACCACTGAATCTGGCGACAAAGGCCAATTTACGGTCAATATACGCGGCATTGCTCAACCCAATGGCATGGCCCTCGCCGGGATCAAGATGTCTTTTGGCGCCGGAGGAGTCAGCAACCAAGAGTATTTCCTCTCGCAGGCTGACGCTAACGGATTGCAAACCAAAAGCCTGCTTCTCAAAGAACACACCATCAATTATTCGGCTTTCGAACTCGACGAATTGGCCATGGATTTTGTCTGGTCGCGCATGACTCAAGGCATTGAAGGTCAGGTTGTATTCGCCCCGGATCGCGACACCATGGAATTTGTTGTCTACGCCGCTGATGGTTCACAAGTCCGCACATTTGGCCGCCCCTACACCGTGGGTGAAAGAACCGCTGACGAGAGCAGCAATGCCCGTAAGATCATAGAAGCAGTGGGCGCCAACTATCCCACTCCGCCACAAAAGATAACCATCTCAGATAACGAAGCCGCCGTTTCGAGTCTGTTCGTGACGACTGACGGGCGCGTTTGGGCACAGCCTGGCCATCGTCAACAAGACTTGCCGGAGGGCACTTGGACCTCATTTGACGTCTACGATAACGAAGGCAATTTCACCCATGTGGTCGCGTTGCCCGGCGGTTTCCAAGAAGGCCAAGACGCTGTCTATATCATGCCTGACGGACGGTTTGTCGTTGTCGTCGGAGCGCTGGACGCCTTCATGAATCAGCAAGCTGTCGCTGGCGAAGATGAAGAGGGTGAGGAAGTGGCGCCTTTGGAAGTGATCTGCTACGATATGAGCCTCTAAAGACTACTGATTTCTCGTATTTAGCCCATCTGACTGAATAATTGACGGCCGGATGGGTTAAATTATGCAAAGTGCTGGAATATCGTGCAACCGACTGCCATGTCTGTCGTATGATGCGTTCCTGCTTGAATTAAGATTTGCTAGCAAATGAGACCCTTGAAAGGTTGACTATGCGTTCACACGATAGTGTCCCGACCCTCCTGAAGTGCCGTTTTCTATTGGCGTTTGCTTCCCTATTTATCGCGACTTTGCTGGTAGCAGGATGTTCCGGTGGTGAGGGTGATGGCTCAGGCGCGGACTCCACCTCCGTCGCCGAGGCAGGCGAGGACGGTGCAGCCGATAGCGACAGCACCAAGGCCAAGGAACCTACTAAAGAGAAATCCATTCGGGTTAACGTAGGCGAAATTCGCCGCGGAGACCTGGTGCTGCCGGTATACGCCGACGGCGCCATTCGGACGCCACAATCGGTTAGCATCAAAACCAAAGTGGGTGGTGAACTGCTTAAAGTGCTGGTTCGGGACGGCGATCGCGTGCGCAAAGGCCAAGTCATCGCAAGAATCGATTCACGCGAGTACGAAATCTCCTTGGAAGAATCGCGCTATCGGCATCTCGAGGCGCTTAGCCAAATGGCAGCCGAAGCCGACACCTTTGTGACCAATGACAAAGCAATGACCGATTTTCGCCAGGGTCGCGACAATTTAGATGACGCGCTCAAACGCGGCTCCATCACACGAGAAGAACACCAGTCCAAAATTCTGGAACTTGAAATGAATTCGCTGCAAGCGGGCGCTTTTCGCAACGCCGTCTTTCAGCAACGCACCGGGCTTGCCGATGCCCGTATGGCCGAAGAACGGGCCAAATTGAATCTTGAATACACCGCTATCAAAGCTCCGTTTTCAGGTATCGTACAAGGATTGATCGTCGTTGCTGGCGAAATGCTAACCGTCAATTCACCGGTATGCACAGTCTTTAACAACGAAAACTTGGAAGCCGTGGTCAATGTGCTCGAAGCTGATTTGGGCCACCTGGCTGAAGGGCGGCCAGTCCTCTTGGCAATACCCGCAACCGGCGATACGCTACAAGCGGTGATCGACGTGATCAGCCCCACTCTCGACGAGGCAACGCGCACCTGTGAACTGCTGATTCGTTTTGACAATCCCGAAGGCCGGTTTCGCCCCGGGATGTTTGTTCGAGCGCAAATTGCCGGCATCATTTTTCCAGACAAATTATTGGCGCCCAAAGCGTCCTTGTTGATTCGTGATAACCGTCCCCTCGTTTTCAAACGTGAAGACGATCGGGCACGATGGTTATACGTCGATGTGGGCCTGCAAAATGAAGAGTGGGTTGAGATATTAAAGGTCCACAGCGGCGGCTCACTAGCACCTGGCGAGGAAGTTGTGGTGAGCGACCACCTGACTCTGGCTCACGAAGCAAAAATCAAGGTGCGTAAGCACATCAATCCTGTTGATCGCTGGGAGTTTGCCACTGAAGCTGCGGCCTCGGGTGCTTCAAAATGATCATCCAATCCGCTGTTCGGCGGCCAGTTGCCATTTTGATGCTCTTTGCTGGGCTGGTCTTGATAGGATTCCAGGCGCGACAACGCCTTTCGGTTGACCTGCTGCCCTCGATCAACTACCCCAACTTGACTGTGATCACGAACTATTCGGACACCCCTGCCGATGATCTGACTCGCCTCGTAACCCAACCGCTGGAAGAAGTCATCACCGGCTTGGCTGGGGTGCGTCGCGTGGTTTCAAAAACTCGCGAAGGCGTATCGACGATCACTGTGCAGTACGAGTGGGGCACGGAAATGGATTTCGCCAACCTGCATTTGCGCGAAGCCATCGACCGAGTCTCCTACCGAGACGATTTTCCTGAAGCCGCCGATCGGCCTTTAATTTTAAGGTGGGATCCGAGCGCGCGCCCCATTGCGATTTTAGTGCTCAATGGCGACGACCCCATGCAAGAGATGACCGAGTTCGCACGGGAGATTATCAAACCGGCCATGGAACAGATCAATGGCATCAGCCAGGCCGAAGTTATCGGCGGCGCCGAACGCGAGATTCTAGTCGAGCCAAATTTTGACCGTTTGCGGCTCTACGGCTTAACCATGGAAGACCTGAGCACGGCGTTGCGGGTGGCTAACATCAGCTTCCCCGGTGGACGTATCCGCAAAGGCCCCTTGCAGTTACCGCTGCGGATTTTGGGCGAATTTGAGAATTTGGATGAGATCAGGCAGACAGAGATTCCTGCCGCCGGCCCGGGCATAACCATCGCTGATGTGGCAATGGTTTCAGACACGACTAAAGAGGCTGAAGGCCATACCCTCATCGGCGAAGTGGAAGTTGTGTCGCTCCA
>JBLIOK010000014.1:0-18951 GCA_047639735.1 Candidatus Krumholzibacteriia bacterium
GGGCCTGTTTTGGCGGCGCGCCGTGAATTCCCCGCCGGGGTCGATCTGCGCGGCTCGCATGTTTTGTTGGGCGATCTGGACCAGTTGGGCGGAACGTCCGAGATTATTTTGGCAGGCCGGGCTGGTGAAGTGTTTGTGCTCGATGGTGAATTGAACGAATTTCTCGATCACGATGCTGACTCGGCCACTTTGGAGCCATTTGTGGTGGGCACACGGTCAGGTTTACCAGCAGTGTGGAATCTTCCCCCAACGATGGGGGACATCGATGGTGACGGTGCGCCGGAGATTGTCTTAACCGCCGCAGGTGCGGTGTACGCGTTCGAATCGGACGGGACTGCCGTTCGCGACGGTGAAGCCGGTTCATTTGGTTTCTATTTTGAGGTAGCCGGTTGCCAATTGCCGCCTGTTTTGTTGCCAAAGGGTAATCCAAACCAAGCTGCTGACCCTGCGGCGGCCGTGGACGTATTGGTTGTTGAACAAAATGCGGTGGGCGCGAATTTGGTCTTTCTCAGCGGTGGCTCAACGGTGCAAAGCAGTGTGGTGCCGATAGGGCAGGGGCAAGTTCAGTCTGCTCCGATCGTGATCAGTGATATGATTGTCTCGGCTGTGGCTGATACGGTGAGCGGCGGTCACTACCTCCACGTGTGGGACCGAACCGCGTCAGTTTCGTTGCTGATTCCTTTGTCTGGACCACCAGGCGGGCTGCCTTTGATTGCCGGTTTGGTGCCTGACGCTGGGCTTGGCGAGGAACGTTTTTATGTCTCGGTGATTGACACTGCAGGGCATGGTGAAACTGTATTTTTCGACGGCGATTTGACGATTAACCAAGCAGCTATCGAATGGCCGACTGACTTGGAAATTCGCTCGCCTCTGGGGTTGGGTGGATCTTTTGTTGGGCAGGATGTGCTGGGGCGCGTTGGCCATGCAGGCGATTGGCAACAGGGATGGCCTCGGCGACCACTGCAAGGTGACCTGGCCGCTGGCGAGGGTGTGCAGGGTTCGCCGCTAACGGCTCGCGTGGTTGGCCAGACCGAGCCATTGGATCAATATCTTTTCGCCACACGTGATGGCAGAATAATGGCGACCGCCAATCAAGGTGGATCCCTAGCAGGTTGGCCTCTGGCGGGACCAGCGACAACGGCTGGTTCTCCCGCTTTGGCGCAATTGGTGGCAGGGCCCGCCTTCGATTTGGTGGCCATCGGGACGGTCGATAGAGTCATTGGCGCAGACTTCGCTGGTGACTTGAATACCGAACCGCTGGCAAGTATCTCATTGTGGCAGGATGTGGCCGCGCAGAATGCCATCTGGCCGATGCACGGTGGTTCGATTTGGCGTAATGGAAGTTACGATATTGACCGTTGGCTGGCTTCACCAGGCGCTGCGTCTGGAACAGGCTTGGTTTCTGGAAGCCATTATTGCTATCCTAGTCCGCTGCAACAAGGGCCGCTGAAGGTGAGTGGGCGGGTGCGGAGTGCTGCCCGGGCTATGGTTGAGGTTTATAACTTGTCAGGCGAATTAGTGCGCGAGACGGTCTGGCAAAATGTGGGCGCAATAGAGCCCTTCGTGGTGGAAATTGAATTGCCCGGAGCGGTTTCAGGCCTTTATCTCTGCCGTTTGGTGGTCGATACACCTGGAGCGGGTGTGGAACAAAATGTCATCCAATTTGCAGTTGTGCGGTGACGCCAGTTGCTAGGATGACTATCTTGATTTGACAAGACGGCTGGATGTCCGGCCATGACATGAAGGAAAGGGAATCCATGGTTCGCACGAACAAAACAATAGTCGGTGCTGGTTTGGCGATTTTACTGCTGACTGGACTGGCGGCCCCAATGGCAATGGCTAGCAATCCCGGTGAAGTGGGATTGTTGTCGCTGCGAGTTGGTGTAGGCGGACGCGAAGCGGGCATGGGGGAAACCGGTGTTGCTAGCAGTGTCGGTGCATCCGCGATTTATTGGAATCCGGCAAACAATGTTTTTGCTGATTTTGATACTGAATTGGTTTTGCAGCACAATCGCTATCTGGGTCTGTTCAATCAAGAAGCCGCGGTCGTTGCGCATCGGATGGGAAAAGGCGTGCTGGGATTCATGTTTACTGGCTTCTATTCCGATACGATCGATCGCCGCGGTTCTGACAATACGGGTCTGGTTGAGGGAAATTTTAAACCTTACGATGTGGTTTTTGGATTGTCCTACGCTCACCCGATCGGCGATAGTTTTGGCGTCGCGGTGAACGCAAAGATGGTGTACGAGCGGATCGATATTTATTCCGACACCACCATCGCGTTTGACTTCTTTGTCACTCACAAGACGATGATTGAAGGGCTGACCTTTGCCGCGAGCTTGACCAACGTTGGTGGGGACATGGTGTTGATCGAAGACCTCTTGCCAATGCCGACGGCGATGCGAGTGGGCGGTTCCTTCGTTCCAGATTTTGGTGGTAAAAAGCTGACGCTGACCGCCGATGTTTTATTCCCTAACGACACTTCTGAAAAGGCCCATGTGGGAACTGAATTTCGCTTGGTGCCAGAGTTAGCCTTGCGATTAGGCACCCAGATCAATTACGACAATCAGGGTCTAACAGCAGGTGCAGGGTTCAAAACGGGCATTCTGGGTGTTGACTATGCATACGGCGCGTCAAAAGTTGACGGCTTTGACGACGGTCATAAGTTTTCGATCAATCTGGTTTGGTGAGAGCCTAACGGCGTGGCGAGTCGATGGTGAAAATGGGGCGGGGGTCGCGCGAAAAATCGAGCAGTTGGAAGTCTCCGTTTTGGAGCAGGCCATAGCTTAACGGATCGAACCAGCCAGCAAGCGATACAAATTTTCGGGAGTCTTTTTCCAAGAGAACGCCATGGTGAACGTGGCCGACAATCATCAGATCCCAATCGGGATCTGTTTGTTTTTCAAACCACCGTTTTGACATTTTTTCGATGCCCTTGGCCTCATCGCGATTGGCGCCTCGGCTGTGCCCACTTAACCATGAGCTGAATTGGAATAGTATTTCGGGGTGCAAGGCTTTGGCCAAAGCGATGCCCAAGCGGGTGCGCACGATGGCGCGAAAACTGTTATAAGCCCAATCGAATTTTAGCAATCCGTCGCCGTGAGTCAGGTGCACTCGGCGCGAACCAAAATTGATGGTGCGTGATTGACCGCCAGCAGCGCATTGGTAGCGTCGGTGGAAGAATTCGGCTGCCCAGATATCGTGATTGCCGCCAATAAAGTGCATCTGGGTGCCGGCGTCGCGGACTTGATCGAGGGCACTGAGCAGTCGGTCGTATCCCCTGAGCCGGAAATGCGGGTAATCAAACCAGAAGTCGAATATGTCGCCGACAAGAACCAGATGATCCACTTGGTGGCTCAGCTCCAAAAGTGCGTAAAACTGTTGGAGTCGATCCAATTCAGCATTATCTGGCTTGAGGTGAAAGTGGGAGTCGGAGACAAAGATAACAGTTGGCTCGACGGCATTCGCGGCGCTAGGCGCGTTGGTTGCATCGCCCGACTGGCGGATTGGCGTTGAGTGTGGTTTATTCATGGTGACAATGGTGGGCGATTATAGACTTTATGACAACCGAAAATGCTTGATGACTGCAATTAGACGAGAAAGTGGAGATGTCATGTCACTCTTTGACGATGTGAAGGGCAATTTGGTGGAGTGGTATACGGTGACTTCCGAGAAGACTTCGGAAGTGGCAAGGGTCTCAGCGCGCCGGTACGACAAATTTGGGATAAGCCGCGATATCGAACGCCAATTCGGCGAATTGGGCAGTTTGATCTATAATGGCTTAAAAGAAGGCCGCGATGGTATTTTGGATGACGAGGCCGTGAAACACCTGTTTGGGCGGCTTTCTGAGTTAGAAGAGGACTTGCAGGCCAAAGACGGTGAAATTGACGATATCAAACGCGAGTATTCAGACCGTAAGTCTGAGGGCGCGACTGCGTCAGGCGTTTCGGCAACGGTCATTACAGATCCTATCCTGGGTGCTGGTCACGCTGAGAGCGCGATTATTATTGAGCCGGAATTTGAAGACAATGAGGAAGACGACCCTCATACCATCATATGACAGCCCAGAGATAGCAGTTGACAATCAATGTCAATTGCGTCTATGATGGGTTTAGGTTCCCTGTAACGTTTGGGGCTTCACCCCTAATGGGAAACGGTGCTCGCTTGAATTTTGTTTATTCGGAATTCAAATGAAAGCCCCATTTCCCAGAAGCCACCAGACAGCGGCTTGCTCCTTCACCGAATGGTCTGTGGATTAATATCCGACAGA
The DNA here is from genome assembly GCA_047639735.1 of Candidatus Krumholzibacteriia bacterium. GTDB lineage: Bacteria > Krumholzibacteriota > Krumholzibacteriia > LZORAL124-64-63 > LZORAL124-64-63 > JAGRNP01. Next base: position 4,271 of record JBLIOK010000014.1, read on the forward strand.
GCTCTCATCCAACTGGACGGTGAAATTTGAAGCTGCACAAAGACAAAAACAATAGCATGAGCTTTGGCGTTTCACGACGACACAGTTCACAGCGCAGTCCAGTCATGGCACTGCCGGTTGGTGATGCCACGAAGGGTTATGCCAATGGGCAGAGCATGTACATGGTCTGTGTTTTTGTTTGTGTGTTCTTGGCTGCGCTGTTCTTCTTGGCTCTTGTCGCCGGGCCTTCGCGTGCTGTAGAAGTCAACGCTGGGGCAGATCGTTCTCCGTTCGTTGCGGTCAGCGAAGCCGTGCGGCCGGCCGTAGTCAATATCCGCATCATCAAATCCGTGAACGCCGAGGGTGTGGGCACCCAGCCGCTGCAAGAGATGTATCGTCAATTCTTCCCAGATGAAGAAGGCAAGGGCGGGCGCTTTGAATCGCCGTCAACCGGTTCTGGGTTTGTGGTAAGCGCCAGTGGCGACATCCTCACAAATCACCATGTCATTGCTAATGCGGATGCTATCTTTGTGCGATTTAGCGGTGAAAAAATTGAATTCCGTGCTGAACTCGTCGGCAGTGATCCCAATACTGATTTGGCGTTGTTGAAGATTGATCCAGCGGGACGAAATTTGCCCGTGCTCGAGTTTGGCGATTCCGAAGCGTTGCCGGTGGGCGCCTGGGCTATTGCTATTGGTAATCCGTTTGGAAATTTGGAAAGCACTTTGACTGTGGGCGTGGTCAGCGCCAAAGGGCGTGGCGATTTGGAGATCGGGGGATTGACTCCTCGCTATCAAGATTTTATCCAGACTGACGCCTCAATCAATTTTGGCAACAGCGGTGGTCCCTTGGTGGATATTCACGGTCTTGTGATGGGTGTGAATACGGCCATCAGTCAACGTGGGCAGGGGATTGGCTTTGCGGTACCGAGCCGTTTGGTGCAGGTGATTTACGCGCAGTTGAAAGAGAACGGGCGTGTGATCCGTGGCTATTTGGGGACAGTGACTGAAGACGTCGTGCAAGTGATGGGCGAAGAAGTGGCGGGCGAGCCCATGAGCGGTGCTCGAATAATTGAATTAAAATTGAATTCGCCTGCTGTAGAGGCCGGGCTGATGATTGGTGATGTGGTGGTGGAGTTTGCCGGGCTAACGGTGGAATCGAAGCGGCAGTTATTGTTCATGGTGGCGGCGGCGACGCCGTCCGAAGAAGTGGATTTGATTTTTGTCAGAAACGGGTCACGTCAGACTGTTAAAGTCGTGCCTGTAGTATGGCAAGAGAACATGTCAAGTGGTGCAGCAACTGAAGCAGCACCGTGGCTTGGCATGAAAGTGGCGTCATTAGATAGCGATGACCAAACGGTTCTTCGTTTGAAGGATGCCCTAGGAATCACGGCAACATCCGGAGTGATGGTTGTGGCCGTGAAAGAGGACCAACCTGCAGCGGATGCTGGAATCCGCCCAGGAGACGTGCTTGTGACTATTGCCGAGGAGGAGATTGAAGGTATGGAGGCATATCTTCAGGCGCGGGAGAATCTAAAATCCCGTCGTGAGCCTTTGCCGATCCGCTTGCGGACTGGCGGCACCACAAACACCGTCATGGTTCAGCCACGTTCGCGTGGTGTGGAGAACTGACAACCGAAAATCCCACGCTACCATGGAGGACTCCCATGGCTGGCAAGAGAAATATACTACCGGCAATGCACGAAAAAGGCCTAGAGGTCTACTTTCGAGACATTAACCGTTACGACCTGATCGACCGAGACGAAGAAGTCGCCTTGGCTATTCGCATAGCCGATGGAGACGAAGAAGCGCTGCAGTGTTTGGTTCGAGCCAACCTGCGCTTTGTGGTCTCAGTTGCTAAACGCTACATCAACCAAGGTCTGATGCTTTCGGATCTCATCAACGAAGGCAACTTGGGCTTGTTGAAAGCAGGTCGCCGCTTTGATGAGAAGCGCGGCTTCCGATTCATCTCTTATGCCGTTTGGTGGATTCGCCAATCGATCATGCAGGCATTGCTCGACAAATCGCGCACGATTCGTTTGCCTCAAAACCAAACGGCGCTGTTGATCAAGATCAACCGCACGCGCTCGATTTTGCAAAACGAAGGCAACCCTAACCCGAGCCCAGGCCAGATCGCCGACCGGCTGGACCTCGATCGCGCTGATGTGCTGCACGCTTTGAGCAGTGATCGCACGGAATTGGCTTTGGAAGATTCTGGTGTCTCTGGCAACGACCGTCCGCTGACCGAAGTGTTGGCCGACGACAACCAAGAGGCTCCTGATTTTACCTTGTTGCAAAATGGTTTGCGTGACGACGTGCGTCGTTGCTTGGAAGTGCTGTCCGATCGCGAAGCTGAAATCATCGTCATGTATTTTGGACTCAGTTTCGAAGAGGCGCAGACCTTGCAAGTTATTGGCCATCGCATGGGCTTGACGCGTGAGCGCATTCGTCAAATCAAAGAAAAAGCGTTGGTGAAATTGAGGAGTTCAAAAGGCCGCGTCCTGCTCTTCGATTACTACTAGAAATTGTTGTCTGCAGGCCAAGGGTGAGGTCGGTTTCGGTTGCTGACTTTCATTTGTGCAAGGGATTGTGCTGGCGTGCTGATGGCAGAATACAAGCGTCCATGGGGAAACCCGTGGACGCTTTTGTTTACCGGGCCGGTGGTTTTCGGGCCTTGGCCTGGACTTTGCATGTGAGTTCCCGTCGTTGCTTACATAGGGGCAAAAGGGGCCATTAAGGCTTATAAAATGGCGATTGGTAGGAGGATTTGACATTCACCTCCCAGATGGTCACCTTTTGGACCAGTCAACGAGCCCTAGGGCTCTTTTTTCATGAGATAAAGAAGACGATGAAGCTTAAAAAATCATACACATTTCTCTATATGCCAGATGACCACGGAGCGAGCCGAAACCTTCGCTTGCCACGGTGGTTAATCATTGGTTGTGCTGTTTGTGTATTGGCGCTGGGCACAGTGTCGGTCTTGTATGCAGTGGGCGTCAAAACCGGCAACAGTTGGTTGCCTGGTGGTTCGCAATTCCAACGTGAAAACGTGGCGCTGCGTGGATCCATGGAAAAGCTGAACGACACCGTTGATCATTTGAGAAACGAAGTCGACGAAGTGCACGACGTTCAAAACGTGGTGGCTCAGGCTATCAATCTGCCGCGGGTGGATGACGATACGTTTGCTGCCGGCGTAGGCGGACGGAATCATAGTGCGTTTGCTTCAAGTCAATCCATGGAGATGGCCGAAGGCGACCTGGGTGGGGGCGACTTGGGTGAGCAGCTGGATCAAATGCTGCGCCAAGCAAAAATCCAGAAACAAGGCTATTTGGCGATGCTTGATACCTTGACGTCGCGCGACGTGGTGCGGGCTCATATTCCTTCGATTCGACCTTTAGACATTGGCTGGACCAGCTCACGCTATGGGTTTCGAAAAGATCCGTTCACGACCAAGCAAACCTTTCATCGGGGATTGGATTTCTCGGTGCCCATCGGCACGCCAGTGCGCGTGACGGGTGATGGTGTGGTGTTGGCTGTGCAACAGCAACGTGGATTTGGTCGCGTGATCAAGGTTGATCACGGCAATGGTGTGGTTACGGTCTATGCCCATTTGAGCGAGCAACTGGTTAATAAAGGCGCGCAAGTCAAACGCGGTGATATTATCGCCAAGTCGGGCAACTCCGGACGTTCTTCGGCGCCGCATATGCACTATGAAATCCGGTTGGGTGGCCGCCCTGTCAACCCCTTGACCTATATCTTGGACTCCTACGCGGTTCGCCGCTGACATTTATTGCCGATTTCGGCTCTGGTGTCATCAAAGCTGCCTTTAACTCCTATTATTAACGCGTCTATCTCGTCAATCTGGTTGGCAATTTCCCAAACTATGTGGTAATTTTTGCAAGCATAGATAAGTGGGCTTTCTCAAAGGGATTTGAGGGCCAACGCCGGTTGTCAGAAGGAGCGCCAACGCAATGAATATCGCGATGCAGTGGGGCAGGAGCCCTTTGCCATGGAGATCCCGGGGAGGAGCGGACCGTTCCTTCGCGGTTTTTTTGTCACTGGTGTTCATGTTGACCCTTTTTGGTGGCGCGCAACCAGCGCAGGCGAGTCCCGAGCGGATTCGCAACATTCGTTTCTTTACGGCACCGGAGCACACCCGCATCGTCTTGGACATGAGCAAATCGTCAGCCTTTGAGGTGAGGCGGGTTCACAATCCGGAGCGATTGGCCATCAATGTTGGCGGGGCTGTGTTTGACCAATTGGGAGTGCTGAAGGTTGGCGATGGTCTGGTGAGAACGATCCGCACCAATCAGGGGTCGCAGCGTGCCCAAGTTGTGATCGACTTGGAGTCGGGCGCACAGTTTCGCAGTTTCAGTTTGCCGGCAACCGGTAGCGTTAGTGATCGTATAGTCATTGACGTGATACGCCCGTTGGGCAAAGACGATTCCCCGGCGAAAGACATTGTCGCAACAGTTGCGCCATTGGTGAAGCCGACGGTCGTGATTATTGATCCGGGGCATGGGGGCTACGACCCTGGGGCCATTCGCCATGGCGTGTCCGAAAAAGATGTGGCGTTGGACATCTCTCGTGAAATGGCCCGCTTGATCAATGCCATGCCTGGTTACCGCGCTCATTTGACTCGCAACGGCGACTATTTTCGCGAGTTGTGGCAGAGGGTGGAATTTGCCCGCAAAATGGATGGCGATCTCTTTTTATCGATCCATTGCAACACCGCTAAAAATTCTCGGGTGAAGGGAATGGAAGTTTATTTCCTGTCACTTGAAGGAGCGACTGACCGCCAAGCTCAAGAGTTGGCGGACAAAGAAAACGCGGCTGAATTGGTGGGGCTTGACCCGGCCGATCTGAATTCTGAATTGGTCATGGAAATTTTAATGGACCTGCGTATGACACGTGTTTTACAAGAATCGGCGCGGTTGTCTCATCACATCATTGACGCCGGCAAGGCCAGCGGTGTGGTGTCGGGACGTAAGGTGAAGCAGGCGCGGTTTCAAGTGTTGAAAAGTTTAGCGATGCCGTCAGCCCTCATTGAAGTGGCATATATGTCGAACTCGGATGACCTCGCTGTTTTGCGAGAGAAGCGTGGTCGACTGGATTTAGCGGCGGTCTTAGTCGGGGGCGTCGAATCGTGGCGGCACAACGAACCGGCGATTTTACAGATCGCGACGAACGAAAAGGGTTCTTGGAATGACCACTACCGTGTTCGGCGAGGCGACAGCCTGTGGGGATTGGCTCGGCGCCATGGAACTACGGTCACCGAGATAACGCGACACAATAACTTGAGATCTGGGGCCATAAACGTGGGGCAAGTTTTGAATCTGCCAAGGACGGTGAACACGCCATGAATCGCTTAGGACTCAAGATCAGTTGTTTTGTTGTTTCGGTTATTATCTGGGTACAGGTGGCTTCAATTTCTTCGGTAGAAGTTGTGACTAATTTGCCTTTGCGGCTGAGCGGGCTTTCTGACGGTTTGACCGCGGCCAATAGTGAGATTCCTAGCAAGGTCAAGGTGCGTTTGCAGGGTAGCAAGTTGCGGTTGTTGACCCATGAATATTTCAACCGTTTCATCGGCGAAGTGCGGGTCGATCTGACGGGGCACGTGCCGGGACCAGAGTTCAGTTACGAATTGGGCACTAACGATGTCTTTACAGATTTGGTCGTGCAGGGAATCCAGCCTCCGGTTCGGCTGCGTATAAAAGTTGACGAACTGTGGACACGTAAATTGCCCGTGCAATTGAATATGATCGGGGAGTTGTCAGGCGAAGTGGCTTTTCTGGTTGCTCCGGTGGTCAAACCAGATTCTGTGTGGGTAACGGGCCCCGCGCGGTTTTTCCCAGCCAGTGGCGTGTTGACCACTCGTGAAATCGATCTTGCGCGCAAGCGCGAATCGGGCCAGGTGCAAGCATTGCTGGTTACTCCCGATGACCAATTGAGTTTGGGTGTGGCTGAAGTCGCGGTCGATCTCTTGCTGGCACCTGTGATTGAAAGGACATTGGCGAACATTTTGGTGATCGCCTTGGTGGATGCCGGGCGCCCGGAAGTGGGCGTTTCACCTCCGGTGGTTGATGTGATGGTGCGGGGCGTTGCCGATTCTGTGCGGACGCTTTTGAGCAGCCAGGTTCAGGTGACGGTTGCGGTTGGTTCGTTGGAACGTGGAGACCATATTCTGACTGGACAAGTTAGCTTGCCTCCTTGGGCCGAGTTGATTGGTATGGACCCAAAGAGAGTGCGTGTTGTGGTTGGTGGCGTAGACACGACCAAGACCATTACACCGCTTCAAGATGCAGGAAATTGATGTGAATGAGCAAGACGACCGAATACAGCCGGATAACGAGCGGACCATAGAAAAGAGAAGCCTCAGTCGGTTGACAATCATGGCTGCCATATTAGTGGTCCTGTTGGCAGCTGGATCGTTGTTGTGGCCCAAGTTCGTTGAAAACAAACGGGCTCACGTTTTGTTGGTGTTTGATTCGAGCGGAGAAAACCTTCGGGTTCAAAATGTCTATGCGCGCTTGGGAAGTTATTTGAGTACTCACGGTGGCCAGGACCTCGAGGTGGTGGTGGCGGCCAATCGCGCTGAATTTTTATCAGGTGTGGCTTCTCGGCCAGACTATGTGTTTGCCCCCGACCGGCTGGCCATGCAGTTGTCCCTGACCGAATTCACCCCCTTGGTTACCGGACGTCGCCGTGCTCCCTATAATCTGAGGCCACGTAGCATCGTGGTGTTTCGTCGTTCAGCTGGTGAGCCCGTTGAGCCATGGGTCACCTCACCAAGCGCTACGGTATTTGGAGACTCTATATCGCTGAGTGCGACTGCGGCCTTGAAAAAGCAGGATATGGAACCGTGGCCTAAAAATTTATCTGTTGGACCCGACACCTATGATCATGGATCTGTTTTGCACGCATTGCGCTTGGGCGGTTTTGATTACGCAGTGGTTAGGCAGTGGGATGTGGAGCGGTTTTTTGATTCTGGCCTGCTGCAAAAAAGTGAATTTGGAATGCGGGAATTGAGCGCGCCGGTACCTGACGTCGTGTTGCTGATGTCCCGCAAGGTGAGCGCCCAGACGCGGTTGCAGCTGGCCGAAGAGTTGAGCGTATTGGGGCGGGGGCAAGAGAATGAAGGCCGTGACCGTCGGGAACTGCGGGAATCGTTGCAGCAGCTGCGTTTGACGGGCTTTAATCTGCTTATGGAGCCGGATTGGGATTTGGCGCGGAACAATCGCCCTTGAGATTGGCCAGCAGAGCGACCATAGCCCATATTAGCGGGTCAATTGAATGAATCGTCTTGAGCATGCCCTCCGTAGGAGGGAAAGGACTTCATGGAGATCAAGTACCGGCGCCTAAAAGGCACCCGTGATATCATGTTGGGCGAAGTGGAACGGTTGCGCTGGGCGGAAGCCAAGTGGGCCGAAGTTTTGTCGCGCTTTGGGTACGGTGAGATACGCACGCCCATTCTAGAACCATCGCAATTGTTCACCCGGACGGTGGGTGAGGGCACGGATATTGTCGACAAGGAGATGTACACCTTCGCCACCAAGAGTGGTGACAGTCTCACTTTGCGACCAGAAATGACGGCGTCGGTGGTGCGGGCCTATATCGAAAATGGACTCACACGCCAGCCTGGCACGATGAAACTGTATTACATCGCGCCCATGTTTCGGCACGATCGTCCACAGGCTGGGCGTTATCGCCAATTTCATCAGGTCGGGTTGGAAGCCATTGGTTCAGATAGTCCCGTCTTGGATGCCGAAGTGATCCGGACCGCCATGGCCTTGTTTGAAGCGGTGGGGGCTAAGGGGCTGACGGTAAAATTAAACAGCATTGGCTGCCCAGAATGTCGTCCTGCCTATCTGGAAGAGTTGAAGGTTTTCCTGAAAGAGAACCTAGCGGAAATTCCGGAAAAGATGCAGGGCCGGATCGACATCAATCCCTTGCGCTTGTACGACGCCAAGGATGACGGAGTGCAAAAACTTTTGTCGGGATTCAAACCGATTACCGAAGCCTTGTGCGAAAACTGCCGTGAGCATCACCGGGTGGTGTGCGAGACGTTGGCAGAACTGAATGTACCGGTCGAGCAAGACCCTAGTCTGGTTCGTGGGTTGGACTACTATTGCCGCACAACCTTTGAAGTCACGGCAACCGATGGCCGCAAGCAAAGCAGTTTGTGCGGTGGCGGTCGCTACGATTATTTGGTCGAACAGTGTGGAGGACCGGCGACGCCCGCCATTGGTTTTTCCATTGGTATCGAACGCACGTTGTTGCATTTAGACGAGAAGCCCGTTGATTTGCAGCGCAGTCCGCAATCGCAAGTGGCGGTCTTTATCGCTTGTAAAGGATTGGAAGCTCAGCGGGTGGGTTTCAAATTGGCCGATCAATTGAGAGAATTTTGCAGTGTGGAGGTTGACCTGACTGATCGTTCCTTGAAAGCGCAGTCGAAGTCCGCCTTTTTACGCAAAGCAGAGATCGTGCTGGTCGTTGGCGAGTCTGACGACAACACGGAGATAGTATCGATGAAAAACATTGCCACAGGACAACAGGAGTCGCTGCCGCTGGCCAATATCCCAGCCGCGATTCAGGAGGTTTTAGCAGAGTGAATGCGAAGATGAATTCAGGTGCGTACCGTTCGCATCGTTGTGGCGAAATCAGCGAGAGCATGATTGGCCAAGAAGTAAAAGTTGCTGGTTGGGCGAGCCGTATTCGCGACCTAGGCGGAGTCGTCTTTGTCGGTTTGCGCGATCGCTACGGCTTGGTGCAAGTGGTTTGCGAAGATGGCGAGCCCTTGGCGATGTCAAAAAACTTCAAACTCGAGTCAGTGCTTGGCTTTGTGGGCAAAGTGCGCCAACGGCCAGATGATATGATCAATACTGACATGGCGACCGGTTCGGTGGAAATCGTAGCGCAAGAGGTCACGATACTTAATACGTGTGCGCCGCTGCCGTTCCAAGTCGACCAAGCGTGGGAAGCCAGCGAAGAACTGCGACTGAAACATCGCTACATTCATCTGCGACATCCGATCATGGCCAATAACTTGGTAGTGCGCCATCGCGCGGCTATGGCCGCCCGCGATTATTTGTCGGGCCAGGATTTTCTGGAAGTGGAAACGCCGCTCTTGATCAAGACGACACCAGAAGGGGCCCGAGATTACGTCGTGCCTAGTCGTATTCATCACGGACAGTTTTATGCGCTGCCTCAGTCGCCACAATTGTACAAACAGATATTGATGGCCAGTGGTGTCGATCGTTATTTCCAGTTGGCGCGCTGTTTGCGCGATGAAGATTTGCGCAGTGATCGGCAACCGGAGCACACTCAGATTGACTTGGAGATGAGCTTCGTTGGCGAGAATGACATTTATCTGATTGTCGAAGAAATGGTGACGCGCATTTTCGCCGAAGCGGCCGGGATCAATTTGACCACGCCCTTTCCGCGTATCTCATATGATGACGCGATGAACCTGTACGGTTCAGACAAGCCGGACCTGCGATTTGAATGTCCGATTTATACGCTTGACGACATGGCTGCTGATTGTGGCTTTGGTGTGTTTGAAAAAGCGATGGCCGAAGGCGGCACTGTGCGCTGTTTGAACGCCAATGGATTGGCAAGCTGGAGTCGCAAACAAGTCGATGAGCTGGAAGAAATTGCCAAGAAAAGAGGCGCCTTTGGATTGGCGCGGGCCAAAGTCGTCGATGGCAAACTTGATACTGGAATCGCCAAATTCCTCAGTGAGGAATTTCAGCAAAAGCTTATTAAGAAATCCGGTTGTCAAGATGGCGACCTGATCCTGTTTGTTGCCGGTGATTGGGCCATGACTGTTGATGCTTTGGGTGCTGTGCGCTTGGCTATGGCAGAGACCGCGGGTTGGATTCCCGAGGGAGTTTGGGCTTTGGCTTGGGTGCGGAACTTCCCCTTGTTTGAGAAAGGTAACGATGGTTCTTGGACGGCGTGTCACCATATGTTCACCCAGCCACGTCCTGAAGACTTGGCGGGACTGGATGATGACCCTGGCGCGGCACGGGCCCAACTGTACGATTTGGTCTGTAACGGCGTTGAACTGGGCTCTGGCAGCATCCGGATCCATCAACGTGATCTGCAGGAAAAGATTTTCAAGATAACGGGCATGCCCGCCGAAGAATATCAGAGGAAGTTTGGCTTCTTCTTGGACGCTTTAGGATATGGCGCGCCGCCTCATGGTGGCATTGCTCTGGGCTTGGACCGTATTGTGATGTTATTGACGGGTAGTCCGTCTTTGCGCGAAGTCATAGCGTTTCCAAAAACAACGCTGGCGGCATCACCGCTGGACGGAAGCCCAGGTCACATCAGCGACGCCCAATTGAAAGAGTTGAATTTGGCTATCATACCTGAAGCCAAATCTGAGGCGGATGCAAAGACAAAGGATTCTGAATGAGCGTAGATCGCAAAAATCATAAGGACGAATCCTCAGGCGAAATCAAACTCGCGTTGCGAGGCATCGAGCAGTTGAAATTGTTCGGCGCCGGCGATGTGAACTTGCGGAATTTGGAAAACCGATTCGGTGGCACCATTACCGCGCGTGGGGATGTGCTGTTTATATTGGGGCCGTCAAACAAGATCAATATGGTGAGTGAAATTTGCGCCGAGTTGATTGATCGGGTTGAACAAGGTCAGTTGATAGACGAAGTGGCTCTGGGCTATTTGTGGGATCAGCACAACGGGCAAGGCGACGGTGCAGCCGATCACCAGGTGGAGCGCGAGACATTGTTGTTCTCGGGCGGCAGTCGCACCGCAGTGCGCTGTAAAACGGCGGGGCAGCAAGCTTACATTGACGCCATTAGAAAGCACGATGTTGTCTTTGGCATTGGGCCGGCTGGTACGGGCAAGACGTTCTTGGCTGTGGTGATGGCCATGGATTATTTGAAACGCAATTTAGTCGACCGAATTGTGTTGGTACGCCCAGCCGTAGAAGCTGGTGAGCAACTCGGGTTTTTGCCTGGTGATTTGCAAGAAAAAATCAATCCTTACATGCGTCCGTTGCACGATGCTTTGGCAGACATTGGTGGTACTGATAAGGTTGCGCGCATGATGGCAAGCGGTGTCATCGAGGCATCGCCTTTGGCTTACATGCGCGGCCGGACGTTGAACAATGCATTTGTGATTTTGGATGAAGCCCAGAACACAACCGTGGGGCAGATGAAAATGTTTCTGACCCGGTTGGGCTTTCAATCAAAGGCCGTGGTTACCGGCGACATTACGCAAATTGACTTGCCGTCCAATCAAGAGTCAGGCTTGGTGCATGTGCGCCAAATCCTGGCCGAAACTGATGGCGTGGCGTTTGCAGATTTGGATGGGCGCGATGTTGTGCGCCATCCCTTGGTGAGGCGCATCGTGGAAGCTTTTGAAGCTGCTGGTGTGACCTCCAAATGAAGTCGGCGAGACGGAAGGATTCCTTATGTCCGCAAAACGATTTAGGTTGAGCTCACTGTTTAAGCGAAATGTCCGTGGCCGCGAAGGCAAGGGCAGTGGTCGTGGTGCAGTGAAATCAGCCAGCAAAGGTTCAGGTTCTGGTGAAAGACCAACCCTGGATAATTCGCCACGTTGGATGATGCTGGCCGGCAGCCTCATTTTGGTGTTGCACCTGCTTGTGTTTCTGCCTGTGCCCAAAATATCGATGGAGTTCCCCGAGGCGGGGCAAATTTCGTCGCAAGAAATCCGTGCGCCGTTCAGCTTTGACGCAGCGTTGCTTGATGAAGATGTTGATATGCTGCGCCTTGAACGTGTGGTTGTGGAGCCTCCTGTGTTGCGTGTTCTGAAGCGTTCAGAGCAGGGATCACGAGTCGCGGTTTGGTTGTCCGCACTAGCAGCGGCGATCAATGACTCAACCGCAACTTCAGCGCAGCGCGTTGGGATGTTGAACCTGCAGTTTCCTTCGGCGGGAACTCGTGAACTGTTGAATTTGCTGTCCTCTGATGTGCCAGATTCGTTAGTGCCGCGGATGGATCGTGCGTGGCGTTCGATCGAAACGGGCGGCGTCGTGGATATGTTGCCAGCCGGAAAATACGATCGAGTGGTGGTGTTGAGCGGACAAGCCGAGACGATTCAAAACCGCGCAGAAGTGGTTGCTCAAGCGAATCTCGAGGAGCATCTGACGGCCGCGTTGCGCAAAGTTGGCATGACGCCATTGGAATCGGTTGAAACAGCGGCAGTGATGCGACACTTTATCCGCCCCAATCTCGTCTATGATGCCGACCAAACTGGGCGACGCCGTGAAAATGCACGGCAAGCCGTTCCGACCAAGCGCGAATTTATCAATGGCGAACGTATTGTCGATCAGGGCGTACGCGTGACTGAACAACAAGCTTTGTATTTGGCGGAATTGGGCTCGCTTTTGAGCGCCCGAGGAAGCGGGGAAGACAGCTCTGGACGTTTGGCGCGGTACGCTGCCCGCGTATTGATGCTGATGTTGTCTCTAGGTTTGTTCGGTTGGATGGCCGCCATTCATTTCCGCGATGAGATGAGGCAATGGCGGGTGGTGGCTGCGCTCACAGTAGTGACCGCCATCTTTGTGGGCGGTGCCTCGGTCGCATTGAGCAAGCCTGGCTTAGGCCCGCTGGCGGTGCCTATCGTCTTGCTTGCGTTGTTGACTACGGTCCTCTTTCGCCCGGTGGTCGGATACGCGACCACGTTTTTGGCGGTTGCTCTGTTGAGCTTTCTGCCAGATGTGGGGGCGTCCTCAATCTTTGTTTGGTTGGTGCTGGGAGCTGTGACGGTGATTTCGGTTCGTCGGGTCCAAAAGCGCAGCCAGTTTTATCAAACGATGGTATTGCTCACGGTATTGTCCACAGTGATGATCTTTTTAATAGGTCCTGAAATGTTAGGGCTGACTGGAAACAACATCTATTTGGTTGGGATATCCGTTCCGCTTTTGTCGGTGGCTTTTGGCTTGTTTTTATTGCCAATAGTTGAGCCTTTGGTTGGAGTTTGCTCTGACCTGACGTTGCTCGAGCTGTCCGATTTGAATCACCCGCTGCTACAGCGCATGGCCCTTGAAGCTCAAGGCACCTATCACCACAGCCAAGTTGTGGGGCAACTCGGTGAGCACGGCGCCCGCGCCATTGGCGCCAATGCATTGCTGACGAGAGTGGGGGCATTGTTCCATGATATTGGGAAGATGCAAAAGTCAGAATACTATGTGGAGAACCAAAACCCAAACTACAATAAGCACGATGAGTTGAGTCCGAGCATGAGCGCTTTGGTGATTGGTGCTCACGTGAAGGACGGCATTGAGTTGGCCCGCAAGTGGCGATTGCCGCAAAAGGTGATTGATTTTATTCCCATGCATCATGGCACGATGGTTATGGAATTCTTCTATCACAAAGCGTTGGAAGCCGACGGCAACGAAACGGTAAAAGTGGACGATTTTAGGTACCCAGGCCCGAAGCCGCAAACTCGCGAGACGGCGATCTTGATGTTGGCTGATGCGGTAGAAGCGGCGACCCGATCGCTGCCTAAACCGACGCCGAGTAGAATAAAGGAAATCACCAAACAGATTTTCGATAAGCGTATGCTCAGTGGGGAAATGGACGAGAGTAATCTTTCCCTGAGTGATATTGCCTTGGTGCGCGACGCCTTCGTGCCGCTCTTGAGTGGAATCCATCACGCCCGGATTGCCTACCCAAGCCAAAGTAAAGTCCATCAGGAAAAAATCACCGAGCCACGAGGCGAACGCAAAACAGACCGCAAGTCTGAGACGAAGACTCGCGTATGATTCTGGAGCTGGTTGAACGGCAATCAGACGAAACAGCCCAGGCCGTCACAGATGATTTGTGGAGTAAGCTCAAGGGTATGGCGGCACGGATTGGGTGTCCTCATTGGCAGGTCGATGTTGTTTTGGTATCGGATGCGGCGATGGTCGAATTGAACCATCAGTTTCGGCACAAAGATGGCGTGACAGATATCCTGTCTTTTTCTTATTTGCTGGCCGAAGGCGCGAATAGTTGCGACTGTCCTGAGGGTCAGAACTTTGCGCCTCACGATTTGTGGCAGTCGCCAGAACCTGAGGATCTGGGCACGCAGCCCACGGTTGGTGAATTGGTCTTGGCACCCGCCTTTATTGCCAATCGGTGCCTTGAAAACGGTTGGTCGTGGGCAACTGAGTTAGAAATGCTGATTGTTCACGGTTGTTTGCATCTGTTGGGCTGGGATCACCAGGAGCCTGCGGAGATGGCGACCATGCAAGGTCTCGAAGCCGAAATTCTTGAGGCAGTGGGCACGAAACACCCGCTGCGGAAGGATCTGTAAGTTTATGTTGAGCGCGGCTATCTTCACGACTTCACCATCTGCCATTATTGTGATGACAGTTGTGTGCTGGTTTGGTGCAATGTTGCTTGGCGGACTGGTCTCCGCGCATTACCGGATCAGTGGTCTTTACCGTAATGGCCTTCTTGATGATTCCCAACTTGGACAAATATTAAAAGACTACGTTGAAGATGATCGCCGTTTCCAGGTAACTATTGGTACCCTGTATTTGTTGTTGACGTTGCTAGGGGCTTTGGGCTGGGGCGAAATTTTGATGGGGCTGTGGCCTTCCGCGCCCGATCTTCGGTTTCACGCTACTTTTGCGGTGTCGGCATTGTTGGCTTGGAGTTTTGGGGGCCTGGTTTTCAAGAAGTTAGCTTCCAGCGCAGCCTTAGAATACGCCCGTATCGCTGGCAC
>JBLIOK010000015.1:0-18455 GCA_047639735.1 Candidatus Krumholzibacteriia bacterium
TACTCCGACATATCCAACCGGATCAGCGCGGACTCATCGCCAAGCATTTGCTCCGTGAGAGTCTTCGACAGTTCAGTTTTGCCAACACCCGTGGGACCGAGGAACAAGAACGACCCAATGGGACGATTGCCGTCGCTCAATCCCGCCCGCGATCGTCTGATTGTGCGCGCGATCTTCTCAACGGCTTCCTCTTGGCCAATCACCCGAGCGCCAAGGCGTTGCTCCAGGTCTCTCAGTTTCTCGGCTTCGTCTTCGACCAATCGTTGAGCGGGAATACCGGTCCACTTGGCAACCAGCAAAGCCACGTCGTTTTCTTCGACCTCTTCGCGCAGCAATGGCGTTTCGCCCTGCACTCGAGCCAACTCTTTATAAGCGTCGGCGACTTCTGCTGCGAGCAACGATTGCCCGCTGTACTTCAGTTCCGATGCTTTGGCCAAATCACCGTCGCGTTCGGCGGTCTCCATGGCCACGACCAATGCGTCTTGCTGGGATTGCAGCTCCCGAATGTGATCGATGGCTTCTTTCTCTTCCTCCCAACGCGCTTTCACTTGATCCAACTTGTCTTGCAACTCGCTCAAGTTGACCGCGATGGTTTCGCGGCGCTGAACGGCAGCTTTGTCTTTCTCTTTTTCAAGAGCCAGCTTCTCCATTTCCAATTGATTCAATTGGCGTTGCAACTGATCGACCTCCGCCGGCACCGAATCGATTTCCATGCGCAACTGGCTGGCCGCTTCGTCCATCAGGTCAATGGCCTTGTCGGGCAACATGCGGTCGGCAATGTATCGCTGACTCAACTTCACTGCGGCAACAATCGCGCTGTCGGTGATACGGATACCATGATGCACTTCATACTTCTCCTTCAAGCCGCGCAAGATCGCCACCGCCTGTTCCCAAGTCGGTTCTTCGACCATTACGGGCTGGAAACGGCGCTCCAACGCGGGGTCCTTTTCAATGTGTTGGCGAAATTCGTCGATCGTCGTTGCCCCAATACAATTGAGTTCGCCTCGAGCGAGTGCGGGTTTGAGGATGTTGCTCGCATCCATGGCACCGCTAGTAGCGCCAGCGCCGACTAACGTGTGCATTTCGTCGATAAACAACAGAATCTGGCCGTCGCTCTCGGTGACTTCATTGATCACGTTTTTGAGACGGTCTTCAAATTCTCCGCGGTATTTGGTGCCGGCAATAAGCGCGCCCATATCTAGGGCCAACAGTTGTTTCCCTTTCAATCCTTCAGGCACATCGCCGGCGACTAAACGGCGAGCCAACCCTTCGGCCACAGCCGTTTTTCCAACACCCGGTAACCCAATGAGCACCGGGTTGTTTTTTGTGCGCCGACTCAGAATCTGAATCACGCGACGGATCTCATCGTCACGCCCAATGATGGGATCGATTTTTCCATCGCGAGCAGCAGCACAAAGATCGCGCGCATACTTTTGCAGCGCGGATTCTTGTCCGTCACCCATATTGTCTTCTGATTGGTTTTGGTAAACTTCGTTGGCGCCCATGTGTTCGAGAGCGCTGGTGATTTTCTTGGGCGTGGCGTCAAACGTTTTCAACAGGCTACCGGCACGACCGGCGTCAGCCGACATAGCCAGCAACAGTTCACGTGTTCCAACCATCTTGTCAGCCAAATTCTCGGCGGCCAAAAACAAGCGCTGCATTTCGCGACCAGGGTTGGGCACATCAGCGACCTCAACTTGCGGCAAACTTTCCAGCTCGCGCACGGCCGTTTGTGCGACCAAACCCGGATCCAGCTCAAGGGATCGCAAGACGTTCGTCGTCAGTCCCGTTTCGTTGAGCATCGCCCACAACAGGTGAAGCGGGTCCAACTCCGGGTGTCGCATTTCATAGGCTTTGGCCTGCGCTTTTTGCAGGATTTCCATAGCATTTGTAGTCCAGTTATTCATGAGTAACCCTCCCAGGTGAGTTGATTTACTCGAATAATTGCATTGATCGTGCCGAAAGCTAAAGATATTCTATATTGCTGTTATATAACGAATTAGGCCTTATTTAGATTCTTAAGGAGACAGATAACTCGACCAAGCCGAGGCGTCTGTCATGTCATTGTGGCGCATCTCGTTGAAAATGGCAGGCCGCTGTCAGCTTGCCCAATATTAACACCACTCCCATTGCCAAGGTACACCTAGGCATTGCAAGGGTACGGACGCCACTCGGCCAGTACAAAAGGATCGACAACTTGGTTTTGATTCACATGGTCGTTGGCAAAAAGATTATGCACATCGGAATGATATTGCTAGGCTTGCTCATGGTAGCCGACGGAGTATTCTACTTCTTTGGCAAGCCGTTGTTTCCGATAGGCTGAAGGAGATCAAATTATGAATGGACACTTGCAGCTGCTTATCGGTACCGGCTTTTTACATCACCAAATGATACTGGTATTGCCGAAACATTGCCTTCATCAAACGGTTCAAAAACCACCGTTGCTCCCAATAAAGGGTTGACCGACGCGTCGAGAATTCTCGCCTGCACTTCGGCTGGGACGGCGCTGAACCAGGTATTCCCGCTCAAATCTATCTGACTGTCAGGCAAATAAACCGCCACACGCACCGCATTTCGGACTCCGTCGGCGATGGTGCATCTGTTCATAATGGGTTGCGAACCTTGGGCAAAGACCAGCACATCACGGCCGGCACCCAAGAACACCGTGTCCAATATTTCCGGAGTCGCGTTGTTGCAGATCAATCCCTCATTTGGGCGCACGCCTACCGTGCAGTTTCGATAGACACCGCCAGCACCAAACTCAACCACAAAGGCAGTATGGCCGCCATCAAACAAAACTTCTTCAAATTCGGGAAAACTGAGGTCGCGCACATCGCAGGACACACTGCTGCTTCCGGTCACTTCATTGACGATATCCACACGCTTTACCTGTGGTGAAGAGCTGCGCAAATTCAAGCCGTGAAAGCAAGCACCCCTGATCGTCAGATCGCTAACCGATGCCGAGCCTCCGACGTTTTCAGCGGTTACCCCGAAGGTCAAGGTGTCCGCTGGCAACGCCTCCAGAATGGTCACGCCGCGTCCAGCGCCGACAACCGACACACCCTCTTTAAGGATCATCAACGCAAGGCGGGGATTGCCGTAGGCCGTGGTTGGTACGGTATCGCTATAGATTCCGGCGGCCAAAGAAACCGAATCTCCAACCGCAGCGGCGGACATGGCTTCGGCAATCAATTCAAATGGGCTGTTAAAACTGCCATCACCAGCGCTGCCCCCCGCGGGATTCACATACCACGTAGCCGCACTGGCCACCGACGGCAGGGACATCAAAAACAAGACAGCCAACTTTTTCCGTGATAACAATTCGATCAATTCCTTCCGCGCCAAATATTACTGAACCAGCACACTGTCCTGCTGTGCAACCCAACCTCCACCCAACGCCTGATAAAGCTGCACCAGCGAGGTGAGCCTCAACTGCATCGTTTCGGATGCCTTCAATTGAGAATTGAACAAGGATCGTTGCAAATCCAGCACCTCTAAATAACTAGTCAATCCGCCTTCATACCGCACCCACGACAATTCAGCTGCGTTGCTGGCCGAATCCAATTGCTTCAACCTCAAACCTAGCTCCGACTCGTAAGTATCCGACGCGATCATCGCATCTTCCACCTCGCGCAGCGCAACGAGGAATGTCTGCTCGTAAGTGTTGAGCAACTGTTCGGTGCGCGCGAACTCAACGTCCACCCGACGTTGGTTTTCACCTGAGTTAAATAACGGACCGAAGATTTGGGCACCAAGGCCAGCAAAACTTGTGGTGGCATCAGAAAACTGCGCGCCCAGGTCCGCTGTCAAATTGAGTTGAGGAAATTTCAGGGCCTCGGCCACTCCAATGCGCGCCGTTTGCGCATGAAGCCGACGCTCGGCCGCCAACACATCGGGCCGGCGGTCTAAGAGACGAGACGGCATCCCCACTGGTATTTCGGGCAAATCGGGCATCTCTTGCAACCGGACACCACGTTTGATGTCCATTGGCGGTTGCCCCAACAACACGCTTAAAGCGTTTTCTGTTTGGGCTCGTAGACGGGCGAATGTCTGTACCGACACCTCGGCTTCATAGACTTGAATCTCCGCCTGGTTAACATCCACCTCGGTAACCATGCCGGCCTTCTGGCGTGATTCTACGACGCCGAGAGTTTGCTGGCGTGTGGTCACGGTCTGTTCCGAAATATTCAGCCGGTTATCCAAATCTCGCAGCAAGAAATAGGTGCGAGCCACTTGTGAAACCAAGCCAATGGTCACGCTCCGATAGGCCTCTTCGGTAGCCAGCATTTCTTGCACCGCGGCCTCATTGGACCGGCGCACTTTCCCCCAAAGATCGAGTTGGTAAGAAACATCAAGCGCCACCACACCGCTGCTGTTGCTGCCATCGGTCGCCGACGAAACATCAACCCCACCGCTTCCAGCGTAATTCAAACGCGGGTAAAGATCAGCCCGCACGATGCCCAACCTCGCCCGCGCCTCGCTGATCCTGGCCATCGAGGTCCGCAAGTCGCGATTGCCCGCGAGTGCGGTATCGATCAGATCTTGCAAGACGGGATCTTCAAACATTTCCCACCATGGCAAATTGACAATAGCGGTATCGGCAGCCGCACTGCGGAATGCCGCTGGCTCAAAAGTTGGTGGGCGCACATAGTCTGGGCCCATTGTGCAACCGCCTACAAACACCAACAAGGCAAGAGGCAACCAGCTTTTCATCTCATGCCTTCTTTCTCTGGGTCAGGCGTTCAAGCACGCCAAAAGCCACCACGACATAGACGACTGCCACAGTCATTTGCACGACTCGTGCAATCACCGCACTGCCGGCTTCGTCGGTCGAGGTCGTGGTCGAGGCAACGATCAGCAAGATGGTTGAGAAGGCCATGCCAAAGAGCGGCCCTATCTTCTTGCCCGAGAAAAGCTGCCGGCCAAAGACAAGCCCACAAAATAAAGTGAGCAAAATCATGAACGGAAAGAACGGCACCATCACCAACGTTTCGTAAAACAATATGGAAGCCACACCACCGAGGATGTTGCCCATGATCAAGCCTTTGCCCGCCTGGATATTCCCAGCCACGCCCGGTTGCATCGACAGAATGGCAATAAACACGAGCACCAAAATGCCACCAGTCCATTGCAAAGTATAGAAGACCGTCACCGCTGGAAACACGACCGCCACACTCAGCAGGGCATCTCGCAGTTTCTTCGAATCAGATGGAGGCAGGGCCGCTGGCTTGGCTGGATTTTCTGCCGCAACAGCTGGCGCCGCCGAATCTGGAAACATCGCCCAAGTTAACCAGACCAACAAAACCGTCACGGTAGCGCCAGTCATCAGTCCGCCAGCAACAAAAAACGCCACCGGTTTCGCCTGCATGCCCACCAAAGGCAACACCAACAAAGCGATCAACATCCACAAGACGACAGGAGGCGAAACACCATTTGCTTTGGCATAAAAAAGACGAAATAAGCACAGGCCAATGAAAGGCAAATAGACAAACGGAAAGGGCAATACATATTCAGAAAGAAACAAGCCCGCCAAACACGCTAAGGCCACCACCAACACAAAGCTTATTCCCGCCTTCAGCTCAAGGCGCTTAGGTGCCGCCAAAAAACCTAACGATAAAACGGGAGTCAAAAACGACAGTGGCCACTCCACGCCAAGAGCGATCAGCATAGCAAGGGTTGCTCCGACCGCGTAACGCAACACCCGGCGTTCTATAGGCGCCAAACCGCTTGTCTCGGTCGCAATCGTCGCCGCCTTAGCGGACATAGGACAACCAACTTCTCACTCGAATATTGAGTCGGCCTAAAGGATTCAAGATACTGTTCGGATCCGTATAGATGATCACGTCGACCTGCGCTCCCGCTCGCAGCAACCCTTCGGTGGCCTTGTCGTTGCAGTCGATGATCACGGGGAAACGTTGTGGTTCGCGCAACCAGCTTTGCGTGCTACCAACGGTGGGCAACTCACCACGGTTGTGGGCACCGCCAGTACTTACGCCATAGCCAACACTTCGTACGGTACCGGTAAACACACGGCCGGGGGCAACATCCAGCACATATTCCACCGAGTTGCCGGCCTTGATATTCGACAAATTATTTTCACGCATGTCGGCCTGAATCCAAACGTCGCGGCTGGAGACAAACGTTGCCAAAGGTTGGCCAGCTTGAGCATAGTGCCCCACATCAATGCTAAAACTTTCGATCACGCCGCGCGCAGGTGAACGCAGGGTCGTGTATTCCAGATCCAAATGCGCTTGTTCAACTGCGGTAACCGCCAATCGCAAATCGGCGTTTTCAGGACCTTCAACACCTAGCTGTTGTTGCGCCTTTTCGAGGTTCGCTTCCGAAGAAGACACCCGCTCAAGGGCTTGAGCCAACCCTGTTTCCGACCTGTCTTTATCTGCCAAGGACAAAGCGCCAGGATTCTCCTCCAACACTGACTGCGTACGATCGTAATTTCGTTGGGCACGGTCGAGCTGGGCACGCGCTACTCCGAGTTGACCCGCGGTAGCCTTCACGCTGGCGCCCTGTACGCCCATTTCAATCGTTGTTTGGTCCAACTTCGCCTCGGACGAACGCACAGCCAGGTCGAATGGACGCCGATCCAGTTGAAACAACACGTCACCAGGTTCAACATTGCTGTGCAAGCGAACCCCAATTTCGGTGATATGACCCGATACCCGTGGTACTACTGGGATCAAGAGAGTCTGCAATCTCGCTTGACTGGTGTACGGCGTTACGCGATCAGATCTGACGTACCAAATAAACATGACCACACAAACGGCAAGCACGATGAGCGTGATCAGGCGGACGGGGTCGCGCTGCCCCTTGGTTGGGGGAGCGTCAGCTGGCGGCGGCGTCGGTTCTTCGGCGTTCGACATTGTTTCCTCTCGGCATCGGATGCGATCGGGATAATTACTTATTAATACGACTATAACACGCGGCTATCGAATCTTAAATCTCTCACGTGTGTGGTTTTTGTACATATAAATCAGTTCTACCAGTATGATAGCAACTGTTCACTTGGACATGACACGCGCTTGCGATGCCCAATTCCGAAAGCTCAATCAATTATGAACGATCTGACCAACACCGCCGACATCACCCATTTTATGACCAATTTCTATGATGAATTGCTGACCGACCCAAAAGTCGCCCCTATTTTTGAAGGCCTCGACATGCCGGCCCACATGCCCCGCATCGTCGCCTTTTGGGAAAACATGCTTTTCGGCGGTGGGCGCTACAGCGGATCCCCATTTGATCGCCATGTGCCACTCAATTTAGAGAAGGAACACTTCGAAATCTGGTACGAGGTGTTCTGTCGTGTCTTGAATAATCTTTTTGAAGGCCCAAAGGCCTCTCTATTGAAGGAGCGGGCCTATTCAATCGCCCATATCTTTTCACACAAGTTGGAACTAGAAGCACCGAATATTATATTGGAGAAATAGACCACGTAGAAAGTTGGTCCCCTCTCCTTGGCCTATAGAAATCTCGCGACTGTTAAACCGGAGTACAAGTGCAGCCTAAAACACCACACATCCCTGGAATTTCCTCCAAGACAGCGTTTCTAGCAATATTGGTGGTCGCCTTAACGGGTGCCTTCTCCTCGGCAATTGCTGGGGCCGTAGATGAACCATCGCACGAACAAAAAAAAACCGCGTTCGCCAGCACACCCACCTGATCCGGCTGACCCGGCGAGGGTGCACCGCTCCGTGGGAGTGGTCTTCATTCGAATTGGATGTTTTCAGCGCGCTACGTCGACACCGATGTTGCCCGTGCACGCTGGCGTTTCACCTTGAACTACCGCGTTGTGCCGCGATTGCAGCTTGGCGTCGAATTTAATTCTACCGTGGGTGAAGTTGGCCCTCTGGTCACTTTGTTCCTTCTAACGGAAACCGACAAATATCCGGCGCTGTTTCTTGGGACCAGCTCTGACCGCATCGGTTCACCCGAAGGCACCCAATCTTACTATGCGACGGTTAGCAAACAGCTTCTGGACTTCGGCACGTCCGCCTACGCCAGCCTCAATTATTCAGAATGGGATGATGGGATCAACGTGCCCTTTGGCGCCTCACAGCCGATCGGCGAAAAGTATGCCGTGCGTTATATGTACGATGGGCAGCGGTCGCACGCGTTGGCTGATTACTATCGAGGCAATCTTGGCGTCAGTCTTATGTGGGTTTGGCTAGAGCAGTTTGGCGTAGCGCTGCATGGTGGCTTTTAAGCGGCCCTTTTGGCGAAGATCAAGCCTAGGACCATCAGATTCGCCCCGACGGCTGTGCCCATCGTTTGCTACGAACGTGCATTCACCGCCTTATCGCCATGGCCCTTTGTTAGTTACATGATTGATCGTCTTGCCGTCAAAAAGAAAAAGCCCATTAAAGCCACCGAACCAAACTCGGCCCTCTTTGTCTTCATAGGTGCTTTGTATTCCACCGCTATCAAGGCCATCCTTCTTGAAGAAATTCCTAAATTCAATTCCATCATATCGATAGACTCCGTGACCTTCAACAGGAAACCAGATGCTGCCTGAGCTGTCTTCAAACAGATCCCAAACTTCGCTGCCTTTCACCCCGTCGTCGGCCGTATAATGAGTAAACGATTTCCCATCCCAACGACAGACTCCGCTGTGATGAGTGGCAAACCAAATGTCGCCGTCTTTACTTTCCAGAATACTATTCACTGAATTGTTGCACAGGCCATCTGATTCGGAAATGTTGGTCAACGACTTGCCGTCGTAAACGTAGGCCCCTCCATTGGTGCCAAACCACATCTTGCCTGCACTATCTTCCATGATGCTATGGATCATGTTACCGCTACTCACACCCCGCAAGCTGTCCGGCTCGGATTCTGGGATGGCAAAAGAAGTGAATTCTTCTCCATCAAATTGAGACACACCAAGCAGTGTGCCTACCCAAATGATTCCCTGACGATCAACAGCGATGCTCCAGGCGTCGTAGTGAGCTAAGCCATCCTTTTCGTCATAGTTAGTAAATGAATTCCCGTCAAATTTGCTGATGCCGCCAGAAGTGGCGAACCACACCTGGCCTTCTGTGTCCTCGACGATTCCGTGAACCGCAACGCCGCCGTATTCTTCATTGATTTCGTAGTGATCGAGGTATTGCCCGTCGTAGCGAAACACGCCCCCTCCGATTCCAAACCACAGATCCCCTCTGCTGTCTTGAAATATTCGGCGCACGACCTGTCCGTCGATTTCTTCCACAGCCGCGTTTGATGTGTGCTGCCCATAAGCACCGAGAACAGCCAAGATGCACGTCAAAAAACCCAACAAACCAGCAATTTTCGGCAAGGCCATCTCCTTTTGAACAGACGTAGCAGAAAGAACATTTTCCCGTATTTCATTCCCAATACAAGCGCTAGAGAATTTCATTCCATACTGAAAATAATTTCTCCAACTCATGAGCGGTATTGTAGTGGACCAGGCTGACGCGAACCACGCCATCGTCATGATCGATGCCCAGCGCCTCGCAAAGATGCCATGCGTACATATGACCACACCGGATGGCCACGGAGGAACGGTCCACCACCGCGGCGATTTCGCGCGACGACAATTTGCTGTGAACAAAGCTAACCGTTCCAACGCGATCAACCGCCGCATCAGCGGGACCAATCAAACGTACCGAGGGCTTGCTCTCCAATTCCGCTACGAGTTGAGTGGTCAGAGGATCTTCCCAGGCCTGCATCCGCCCGAAGGCCTTCTCGATCGTCTCACGACCGCACGCCCCGTCCGGTTCCAAACCCATCACAAATTGAAAATAATCGCCCAACCCCAACAACCCCGCACAACTCTCATGATTGGCACCGCCGAGCTCGTATTTGTAGGGCAGGTCGTCTTCAGCGACAAAGAAGTGATTGGGGCCCTTGAGCTCAGCAAAAGCCTCGTTGCTGCCGTACAGCACAGCCATATGCGGGCCATACACTTTATAAGTCGAGTACACGTACCAATCTACCCCGAGAGCCGTAACATCGACCGCCCGATGTGGGGCCAAGGCCACTCCATCAACGACCACACGGGCTCCACCAGCGTGTGCGACTCGGGTAACGGCAGCCACATCCACCACGTGCCCTAAAAGATTCGAAACATGGGGCAAGACAACCAGCGCTGTCTTGGAATTCATCAACTCTACAAGTTGAGAAAGAGGGCATTCGAATGTTTCAGGATCTACCCGCCACCAAACGATTTCAGCGCCCTGATCGGCCAGTTGCTTCCAACATCCCATGTTCGCTTCATGGCCGGTTTCCGCTATGATGATCTGTTGCCCAGGCTGCAGAAATTGAGCATAGCTTTTGGCCAGGATATGAAGCAGCGCCGTCGTCGATGGCCCAAGGATGGCATGCCCATTCTCGACATTCAAAAAGCGGCGGGCAAATGCATGAGCCTCCTCAACCGTCGCCGTGCAGCGTTGCGAAAGGCTGTAGCCTGCACCCAACTGCACATACGATTGCGTCATATACTGATGAATGCGATCAGCAACAAAGTGCGGAACTTGAGACCCACCCGCATTCTCAAGGTACACGGTTGGCCCAGACAAGGCCGGAAATTGTGAACGGATATCATTGTGATCAGGAATCGATTTCTCGCTCATAAAACTTGAACCCTTCAGTGTGACTTGAACCTCGAACCGCGTCGACACCATGCGCCGAAAACTTCAACGACGGCCAATCCTATCACAGGCTTCAAAACCAGGACAGTTAATGCGGTTCGACTATGTCTAACGATTTTCAAATCCGGATGATGACCGCCGTTCGCAGAGGCGGCAAATTGAGAATGAGAATAATGATCAAAAAACTCGAATTGAGAATGAGAATAATGATCAATAAGTGCCAAATAATAACCCTAAACGTCACTTTCTTCTAGACGACAAGTAAATGGACGTATACATTTGCAACGAAAGAATGATCGTCTTTGAGATGCAGATTGTTTTTTTCCAGAGAGAATTGAAATGTTAAAACGGTTTTGGCAGTTCATCGTTCAACCCACCTCACGCTGGTCGCTAGGCTTGTTAATCCTTATTGGTATCATCTTCGGACTCATCCTCTCTATTTCTTTTGACGCCACGATGCATGCCACCAGCACTGATGAATTCTGCATCAGATGTCATGAAATCAATGACAATGTTGGCCAAGAAGTTATCGGCACCACCCACGACATCAATGCGACTGGCATCAAAGCAACCTGCGCCAGTTGTCACGTGCCCAAAGCGTTTGGCCCAATGATGGTTCGCAAAGTCGAAAGCCTTCGCGAAATTTACCACCACTTCAAGGGCACCCTGGACACACCTGAAAAATTCGAGGATCACCGCCTCCGCATGGCCAATAGAGTGTGGCACGAGATGCAGGCTAACGATTCGCGCGAATGCCGGACCTGCCACACGCCAGAGAAAATGGTTCCCGAACTGCAATCGCCAAAAGCCGTCGAGTTTCACGAAGATGCCCTAGTCCGTGGCAAAACCTGTATTGATTGCCACAAAGGCTTGGTTCACAAACTGCCCCGAGAGCTGATTGAAGAAGCAGCAAACCCTGGCAAAGCAACGGAGTAACCGATGAACAACCCTCAGAGCAAACTCTTCCTATTGTTTTGTTGCGGAAGCCTTTTCTTGGCTGGCTCCCTGCAAGCAAACGATACTGAATTGCCCATGAAAGGCTACACCGAGGGCGGATACGAATCCTGTGTGAGCTGCCATCAGAGCGATCAAGTGAAGGCCATGTTCAATACAAAGCACGGCGACCTCGATGACCCCGAGACGCCGTTCGCCCAAGAACAGTGCGAATCTTGTCACGGTCCAAGTGCGGCCCATGCGAGTTTCCCCATGCAAGTGAAAAACTTCCGTTTTGGTGATGAATCGGGCAACAGCATGGAAGAGCAAAACCAAGCTTGCCTCAAGTGTCACCAAGATGAGCGCCGTGATCAATGGGGCGAAGGCGAACATCACAAAGAACAAGTCTCTTGCGTCAGTTGCCACACTATTCATGACGAACACGACGTGCTCTTGGATCACACACAAACTGCGATGACGTGTTTGGAATGCCACGACACAAGAGTGGCAGAGCAACATACTGAAGGCCTTCATCTCATTCAAAGCGACGAAGTCACTTGCACCGATTGCCACAACCCCCATGCGAAATTGTCCGGCGACCTTTGCATCACATGCCACAAACAAGACAAAGAGACGCTGGCGTCCCAATCAGCGAAAGCACAAGAATTTCATCAGACTACCCTTGATAAGGAATTGTCTTGCTTAGAGTGTCACCGCGGCGTGGCTCACGGCGTCCCAGATTGGGTCCGTGAACTCCAAGAGCAACAAAAATTGGGCGATGATTGAAATGACGACCTCGCAAAAATCGGACAAATCCGATATCAAATCCAACCTCATGACGTGGGCGCTGCTGGTCATTTTGATGGCCATCTCACTAACAATGACCGTCTCGCTAGTGGCGACCATTTCGTGGGCAGACGAACTCACCTCCACCTGCGTAAAGTGCCACGACAATCACGCCGCGTCTCTGGAAAACGGGCCGCACCGGTCGCTGGTCAAGGACCCTGGCACTCAGGAAGCGCACGTTTCCTGCTTGGACTGTCACACGGGACTGGCTCAACACTGGACCAACTACCCACTCGAGTTTTCCATGACATCGCCGACTGACAATGACGACTTCACGCTGGCCACCAATTGCGCCTCTTGCCACACCAGCGTCCACCAAGAAAATCAACAGACTCTCAGCCTTCATGCCGAGGCAGGGGTTAGCTGTCTCTCGTGCCACCAAATCCATGGCGGCGGTCAAAAACAACTGATCAAACCAGAGCCTCAGTTGTGCTACACCTGCCACGCCGACCAAAAAATTGACTTTGCCATGCCATCGCGGCACCCCGTAGGCGAAGGCATCATGAATTGTAGCGACTGCCATTTGGCCACCGCCGATAACATGGCTCCCCTAGGTCGCCTCGGGAAAGATGAAGCCTGTTTTTCATGCCATGCAGAATATCGTGGCCCCTTTCCCTATGAACATGAAGCCACCGTCGACTGGTCCACTGAAGAGGGCGGTTGCATAAACTGCCACGACCCGCACGGTTCGGCCTTGCCCCAGCTACTCATTCAGCCGTACGAGGCGCCACATTTTCAGCTTTGTTCTCAATGCCACATCGTGCCTAAGCACAATTACAATTCTTTTCATGGGACAGACTGGGCTGGCGTTTCATGCGCTGAGTGCCACAGCGAAGTCCATGGCTCATACACGAGCCGGCTCTATTTGACGCCGACTTTAGAAGCGCAAGGGTGCTTCGTCGCCGGCTGTCATTCGCAGTAAGGGAGGTTGACTTGCTTTCAACTACGATACGTCGCGCCTTCTTGGCCGCCGGCCTTCCTATAGTTTTAGCAACCGCTTTTGTATCGCCTACCGAAGCAGGCTCGGTCCAGGGAGTCGTAAAACTGGGAGCGATTTCAATAGACGAGAGCGGCAAAGACCTCACGGCAATGCAAGAGACCTACAATATTTACGAAGGTTTTTCCGTTTCGCAGATCAAACTCAACGGCCAGGTCGGTCAACGGAGTTCTTTCTTTCTCGACCTCAAAGAAATCAATCAAGACAGCGGCAAGGGCTTGTTCACCTATCGCGTGCAGGACCTGGCCAAATTCACCGTCAAATATGGCCGTCATCGCCAATTGTATGACGCCGATGGTTCGGTTTCGTCTGAACGCAAAGACTGGCGCGTAGGCGCAAGCGTCACCCCCACGGATTGGTCTCGCGTAACGGCGGATTTTGGTCACCAAACAAGAACTGGCGATCGTTTGGGGCAGCCCACCGGCGGCAACAGCGTTCTCGGTGGCAACTATGACTACACCATCATTAATGGGAAGGTAGCCGCAGAGGCACGCCACAATTCGGGGCGCAGCTTTGTAGTGGGCTGGGATTTCAACGCCTTCGACGACGACCAATTTACGGCTGCCCGGCGTCGCGGCGACGTGTTGTCAGCTCGCCTCAACGGGCCGTGCCTCTTGTTCCCAACCAAAGTCACTCACTTCATCCGAGCTGCCTATGGTAAACAGTCGTTGGAAAGCTTCCGCTTGGACCAAACGATGTCCAATTTCCAGTATTTGGGTATGTACAAACCCAACCGCGCCCTGCAGTTTAAATATCGGTTTTATGCAGGACAAATTAAAGACGATGCCACTACCTACCAAACGGACAACATCCGCAACGATTTTGATGCGAAATTGTACCACAATTATGGTCAAGTATTTGGCGGCTACGGTTATGTCACCAACGACGACGATCTGCGCCTGACCGAGAACCACGCCTGGCGACTTGGCTTGTCGCTGCACCATCAAAAGCTCTTGCGATTCCGCATCAGTTACGCCAACAGCGAAAAAACTGATCAAGAACAACGCACCCTTCTGAAAGACATCGAGTCGAGCCGGCTCAAGGTCAGCCTCAAGTCGCAACTACACGACAACCTTTCGGTGGGAATGACCTACGCTGACCGCCGCCGCGAATTCCCCGTCATCGACGTCGTCGCCGACGGGAAACGAGTCAGCGTCTTTAGTCGCGTTGACGCCAACGACCTTGGCGCCATCAGCCTAGAATACTCCTACTCAGAGGATTCTTATGACGACCGCGTTGCTGGCTTTGATGTTAACAACAATGCTCTCACGGGCCGCATCGATTTCAATCGGGTGAAGAACCTGAACCTGGCCGCTGGGATCACCTATTTGAGCATCAGCCAAGACCTCGACATCGAAAAAACAATCCTGATGTTTGAAGGCGATTACACCTTCGCGGACGACTACTTCATTGAGGTGAAATACAACGTTTACAACTACGACGATTACCTGATTCGCGATCGCTATTACAGCGCCAACGTGATTTGGCTAAATGTGGGATACAAAATTGCTATCAACTGAGAGTCACAAAGGGCAACAGCCCAGAAAGAAGGGACCGCTCATGCTCTCCAATCGAATTCGAACTCTGGCTTGCTTAGGAAGCATTGTCATAATCACTACCGCAGGTTGCACGCGAGAGATAACTACCGTGGTCTCTGAAACGCCAGAACCGGCTAGCTGCTTCGAATGTCACAGTGACCAAAACACACAATTGGTGGCCATCGAGCGCCAATGGGAGAATAGCTTGCACGCCAGCGGTTTGAATTCAAGCCGCAGCAGCGCATCCTGTTCGGGGTGTCACACCAGCGAAGGATTCTTACAGCGCGTCGCTGGTGAGGAAACCACTAACATCAACAACCCGACGATGATTCATTGTTTCACCTGCCATGCGCCCCACACCGATCAAAATTTCGAACTGCGCGTTGATGAGCCGCAGATGTTGGCTGACGGCACGGTGGTGGACATCGGCAAGGGCAATCTGTGCGCCTCCTGTCACCAATCCCGACGCGATTTTGACGCCTACTTCTCCGGCAACATCAACAGCCCATACTGGGGCCCTCATCACGGCACCCAGACAGACCTCTTGTATGCCGCTAACGCGCATGAATTCGACGGGTTTGATTACCAAGAAACAGAGTGGCATCGAACCTTGACCGAAGATGCCTGTGTCCAATGCCATGTCCGCACAAGTGGGCAAAACTGGGTGGTCGGTGGCCACAGTTTCAACATGCGCGCCATGGTCGACGGTGTAGACGGTGAAGACCCCGACGAATTTATCATCACCGATAGCTGCAAAGAATGTCATGCCGATTTCGGCCGCGATTTTGACTACAGAGGGGCGCAAACAGAGATCGATAATCTGGTTAATGAACTCAATGCTTTGTTAGTCACCGCGGGCTTGTTGGATGCCACTGGGCACCCCATACCTGGTGATACGATCACAAAAGACACCGCGGGAGCCCTGTGGAATTATCTGATCGTCATTGAGGACAGAAGTCGCGGGATTCATAACCCGAGATACGCAAAAGGCTTGCTCCAATCGTCCATCGATTTCTTGTCGACGCCTGCAAATTAAGCGGAAGCCAAGTTTAACTGGCAAAAGTTACGGCCTGATTAATGAATTCATTGATCAGGCCGTTTTTTTCGCTCCAAGTGAAACATATCTTTTAGATATATCGTAACCGAACCAGATGCAGAAACGTTGGCCCACCTCGAGCGAGAAGTCATGGCAAAGAAGTCACTTTCACACCACGCGATCATGGGTCTCCTGTGTTGGAAACCCATGTCTGGCTACGACATAAAGAAAATGGTGGAAGTGGGTTTGTCGTATTTTTGGAATGTCAGCTACGGACAAATTTTCCCTGTTCTCAACAAACTCGTTGACGATGGGTGGGCCACCAAACGCGCAGACCCAAAAAGCGGCGGGCGCAAACGCCAGGAATACCGAGCCACCGCAAAAGGACGCCGCGCCTTTCAAAAATGGCTCAACCAACCCTCTGGTTTGCCGCAATTGCGAGACGAACTCAAGCTGAAGTTCTTTCTCACTTCACGCAGTCCGTCGACCGAAGGTATACGGCTTCTTGAGGAGTATGGCCAACAACAACGAGCCCACTTGGACATGTTATTGGAATCAGAAGTTGTGCTGCGGGCGGCCTTGAACCAACCGGATATGCCAGAGGACCTTTTGGAACTGCAAGACGCACTGGGCTGGGAAGAAAAGCCAAACACAGGTGATCATGCGCAAGAACTTTTGGTTTTTTACCTCACCCTGCGCAGCGGAGTCCTGGTGGCCGAAGCCCGAGTGGCGTGGGTTGCGGAGGTGCTGCCGGTGATGCGCGCAGGCAAGTTGCCTGACCTCTGAAAATCCTAGCACTAAGTATATAGAGAGAATCCCGCAGAGCGACATTGCTCACAAATACTTGACAGAGGAGATGATATGTCAGAACAACACAACCCCTTAGTCAACGCGTGGTTACGCCTACCCCTTTTGGTGCGCGCGGTCGTTGGCGGTTCCGCCGTCTTTATGGCGCTGCAAATCGGCTGGAATATCTTTATGATCGCCAATTTGTCATTTTTTCCCAACGTACCGTGGTCAGCACCGATGACTCTGCTGTATCTCTGGGTTGTGTTTCAATTCTTCAATGGACGATGGGGCAGCCAAAACACTTCCCTAATGCGCCGCAACAGCATGCGCGCGCGCTGGCTCTCGGCCAAAGAATGGCCACCTGCTTTATTAGGCAGTCTTTCAGTCGTCGTCTTTATCATCGCCGCGACTCTGTTGATGTACCGCCTGATCGAAATACCCGCCGATGAGACTGTCTTGCCCGAATTGCCGTGGTGGACACTCGGCACGATACTCGTCATGATCTCGGTGGTGGCTGGCGTGTCAGAAGAAGCCGGATTCAGAGGGTATATGCAAAGCCCTCTCGAATCGCGATATGGCACCGTATTTGCGATCGTAGTCTCGTCGATCATGTTTTGGGTCGTTCATTTGAACCACAACTCGGGCTTTGCACGATTCGTTCCTTTGGTCATTATGGGCGCTACGCTAGCGATCCTCACCCGCGGTGCCCGTTCCATTTGGCCAGCTATTATTGCTCACGCTTCTGCCGATGCCATAATTTTTGTCTGTGCGGCTTTTGAGTTTGGCCCACACGAAATTTGGTACCCTGAGCAGATCTCAGAAACAGGATTGGATCCTTTGTTTTGGTCAGCTTTGGGTGCCGCAGCGGTCTCCTCAGTGAGCATCGGTATTTCGTTAAAATTGATGAAGCGGGCCCGCGAGGGCAGCGAGCCAAAAAACATGGTATGATTTTGTGTCAAAACTATCCCAAAATTGTAACATTATATGAATTGTTGATTATTTGATATTTTTTGGTCGTATCGGGCGCCGTTTTAAGAGATAATGAAAACGAGATAGTAGATGACAATCAGCAAATGACACGGCACAGGGAATTAATCATGCAATTACGACTCGGAATGACCGGAACCTTCTTGACGGTGAGCCTGCTGACGGCCGCGATCTCCATGACCGCTGGACCGTCTGGCGCCGTGACCGACACGTTCCACGAAGACCATCGGATCACACCGAAATTGGATTTCGAACCTCAATGGGTCGGACCTGCAGGGCTGCGTTCTACGGCTGTGGCGCCACTCTTTATTGCCGAGGTTGGCGACCGGTATGGACTGCCTGTTGCCGCCGAAGATCTGGAACTCATCCGAGTACGCGAAAGTCTGCTTGGCTTCCACCACATCTACCAGCAAAAGATCAACGGCATCCGCGTGGATCGGGCCGAGTTCATCGTTTCAGTCTCCAAGCGGGATGACCGAGTCTATCAGATCTTCAATAACATATATCCTGTCAAAGTCGTGCCGACTCAAAACAAGGCAGGCATCAATCTCGAGAATGCTTATGACATCGCTTGGAATCACCTGCGAGCTCAGAGCGACCTTGGTGGGGCACCGCAAGCCCGACTGGTCTACACACCCGAGGGCGAAGGCTTTCGCCTGAACTATGTGATCGACTTGGTTCTTCAGGCTCCAGATGGCGCGTGGAGT
>JBLIOK010000016.1:0-17838 GCA_047639735.1 Candidatus Krumholzibacteriia bacterium
TTGGCGTACAGCCAACAACCGAATGGGTTGTGCTCGATGTGGTGAACGGCGCTGGAATAAGCAGTGCTGACCAGGTCTTGAATGGCCGGACATTGGCGGTCGGCGATCGTTTAACGGCTGGCGATCTCAGCACCGGCCCCGAAAGCGAACTGGAAGTCCAACTGGGATCCGGTCTGCGTTTCCGCCTCTTGGCCGGCACTTCCTTGACGCTGCCAAAAGCACCCGGTCGCTGGTTCAACCGCAACCGACAACTGCCACTGACCTCAGGTGAAATTTACGGCACCAGCGGCAGCCAAAAACTAGGCTTTGACCTTGTCTTCAACACCCAGGAACTCGAAGCGCGATTGACGGGCACAACCTTCGCCGTCTTCCGTACCGACTCCACCTCTTGCGTGTGCCTCTGGGAAGGCGGCATCGCCGTCACACCACTGGTCGGGCCAGCTGACTTGGTCAATTTGGCAGAGAAAACTCGGGTCTGGATTTTCCGCGACGGTCGCGAGCCCGCTATCTTGCCACTCAGTGGCATGGAAACGATGAAACTGCAGATGACCGAAGACAACGGAATCGCCGCCGAATTGCCGCCCCGCCCCTAATACAGGCGTTTAGAGTGCCTCATCAGCACCCACTTGCAACATTTGGCGACACCTCATAGAAGACGTTTTTCATAGTCACAAAGGCACACGGATGGTCGGCTGAAGAAGTGTCCCTTTTCACAGACTTTGACCTCAGACTACCCAGATACTAGATTCCGCGCCTTGAATGGGTGCCAATATCGATGCATCCACTACCGTTTTCAGCATTTAGGATTTCCCATTGCACGCATTTGAAGATCTTGACGATACCCCCAGTCTTGGCTGGGGCCCCGCTCGCATCCGTACTGAAGTGCTGTCCGGCCTCACGGTCGCTATGGCACTGGTCCCAGAGGCCATCGCCTTTGCTTTTGTCGCAGGCCTAGCCCCGCTGTCAGGCCTTTACGCAGCTTTCATTGTTGGCCTGATAACCGCCATCTTCGGCGGCCGCCCCGGCATGATTTCCGGCGCCACCGGAGCTCTCGCCGTAGTCATGGTCTCCCTCGTGGCCAATCACGGTCCGGAATACCTCTTTGCCACCGTCGTGTTGATGGGTGTGTTGCAACTGCTCGCCGGTCTCTTTCACCTCGGAAAATTTATTCGACTGGTCCCCTATCCCGTGATGTTGGGCTTCGTCAACGGCTTGGCCATCGTCATCTTTTTAGCCCAATTCGAGCAATTCAAAGTTGTCGACGCCGCCGGCCACCACAGCTGGATGCCCACCGACAAACTTATGTTGATGCTCGGTTTGGCTGGCCTGACCATGGTTGTCATTTGGCTGGCTTCGCGCTTCATCAAAGCTGTGCCAGCGCCCCTGGTCGGTATTGCCACCACTTCGATCATTGTCATCACAATGGGCCTTGACGTGCGTTCAGTCGGCGACATGGCCTCCATCGCCGGCGGTTTGCCCGAGTTCCACATCCCCATGGTCCCACTGACTTGGGCCAACATGAAAATCATCTTCCCTCACGCGTTAATCTTGGCCGGCATCGGTCTGATTGAAAGCCTGCTGACGATGAATCTTGTCGCCGAAATGACTGAGACTCACGGCAAGGCCAGCCGAGAGTGTGTGGCTCAAGGCAGCGCCAACATCATCACCGGCTTCTTTGGCGGCATGGGCGGCTGCGCGATGATTGGCCAAAGCATGATCAACATCAAGTCTGGCGGTCGCACCCGTATGGCCGGCATCGCGGCCTCGCTCTTTCTGCTCAGCTTTATCCTCTTTGCCTCGAATTTGATTGAAATGATTCCGCTAGCGGCCTTGGTTGGCGTGATGTTCATGGTCGTCATTGGCACCTTCGCTTGGTCGAGTTTGCGCATCATGCACAAAATCCCCATGACAGACGCCTTTATTTTGGTCCTCGTTTCGGCAGTCACTGTGATCAGTGATTTGGCCATTGCAGTGGTTGTGGGAGTGATTGTTTCGGCCTTAGTTTTGGCCTGGAAATCGAGTCAACAGATTCATGTCCGCATCGAAACGACCGAAAACGACGAGAAGATTTACAAACTCGATGGCCCCTTGTTTTTTGCTTCCATCGAAAGCTTTAACGCGCTCTTTACGCCCCGGCGCGACCCCCAAGAAGTGATTGTGGATTTCCTCAATACGCGGGTAGTTGATCACAGTGGGCTGCAAGCTATCGACGCCTTGGCCGAACGTTACAAGCGGGCTGGTAAAAACCTGCACTTACGCCACCTCAGCCCCGACTGTCAGGCGCTCCTGAATAAAGCCGGTGGCTTGGTCGAAATGAGTGTCATTGAAGATCCGAAGTATGGTGTAGCCGTCGACTACGGTGCGCGTTTTGATGAGCTTGACCCAAAGTAGATCCCAACTATTTGGGTAATAGAGACGTCTTACCATTGGTGGCCTTCCCAATGAAAGATGGATTATATGAACCGCTATATATTGACTGTATTGCTCGTTCTGAGTTGCGCTCCTGGCCTCGCCGTCGAGTTAGAGGTCTCAGTTGCTGACACCAAACTCGCTGGCACGCTCCACCAACCAACCGGCTTGACCTCCTACCCCGTGGTGGTTTTCACTCACGGGTCGGAACCCGGTGAACGCGGAAGTCGCGGCTACCTGCGTTGGGCCGATGTGTTCATCGCGCAAGGCATCGGCGTTCTTATATTCGACAAGCGCGGCTGCGGCGACTCCGAAGGGCAATACATTGAAGCACCTGACTTGGCAATACCGGCGGCTGATTTGTCAGCCTGGGTTGACCTTCTGGTCACGCGCGCAGAGGTGACCGAAGTGGGAGTGCTCGGCTGGAGCCAAGGTGGTTGGGTCGGCCCGTTGGCCGCCAGCCAAAACCAAAATGTGTCTTTCGTTGTTTCCCTGTCTGGGCCAGGTGTCTCACCTCTCCAGCAAAACATTTATGACAAGACCAATCAGTTTGCCGCTACGGGAGCCAGCACTGAACACATCAAACTGTTTGAAGAGGCAATCCGGCAGGTATGGACCTACATGGTGACGGGCGACAACATACTTGCCGCGCAGCAAGCCTGGGACAAAGTCGCCGATTCCAGTTGGTTCCTAGACGCTCTCAACGGCCCTCCTATGATGGACCGAGATCAGCTTCTGCAACATCCGCGCATGCCCCATTACGTGCAACATTCCAGCTTCCAGCCCGTCCCAATCTATGAAAAAATGGAAGTGCCCATGCTGGCTATCTTCGGCGGCTCCGATACGATCGTGCCAGTCGCGGCAAGTATCGCGGCCATGAGAGGTGGCTTTCGGGCTCAGCCAGACTTGCTAACCATTCAAATCGTGCCAAAGGCCGGCCATGGACTAAACGTACCGGGGCATAAATTGGCTCCAAGTGTGCAGCATCATGTGGTCAGTTGGACAAAAGAAATCGTTTCACGTTAAACAGCACAATGGCCAAAGAAAAAGAGGCGGACATGACCGGAGATAACCAAATCTTTGACAAAGAATTTGAAGCTGCCTTTTGGCGAATTGAAACCCTGCGCCATGATAACCCTGCTCTTTGGGGCAAAATGAATGTCGCCCAAATGCTGGCTCATTGTTCTGAAGTTCAAGAAGTTTTCAACGGCAAGGAACTCAAGAACACGCCTTGGTTTCTGAAGTTAATGGGTGGTTATATTCGAAAGATGGTGTTCAACGATAAGCCCTTTCCACACAGCACCCGCACCCACTCACAATATATCGTCGACGACGAACGCGACTTCGAATCAGAGAAACTGCGGTTGGTGGCCGCCCTGAACAGCCTGAAGAATGGTGCGCCTCATCCCGACAACGCGCGCCATCCACTGTTCGGCGAAATGTCTCAACAGGAAAAAACGGTCGCTAGCTTCAAACACCTTGATCACCACTTGCAGCAATTCGGCGTTTGACCTTAGCCGAGGCGGGCGGTCACTACCCGATCACGATCTGTGTAGTCCTTTATGACACATAAATCCTGCCCGCCGGATGCCTCAAAGATAGCCTTCACCTCGGCCCCTTGATCATCACCAATCTCGACTGCTACATGGCCACCAGATCTGACCCATAGTTTCATCTTGGCAGCCAGTGCGCGGTAGAAGACCAAACCATCAGCCCCGCCATCGAGAGCCGTATGAGGGTCATGGCCCTTCACGTCCTCAGGCAGCCCCGCGATGTCCGCACTGCGAATATAAGGCGGATTGCTCACTAACAAATCCACTTGCCCCCGCAGTGATTCGGGCAACGGGTCGAACTTGCTCCCTTGATAGACGTGTACCCGCGCTTCAACGCCCAAAGTGTGAGCATTGCGTTCGGTCAGGGCCACGGCGTCGGGATTGACATCGGTAGCATGAGCAGTCAACCGAGGCAATTCAGCGGCTAGACTTAGGCTAACAATGCCAGTGCCACAGCCAATTTCAATGGACACAGGCGAGACCAAGCTTTGGCCAGACGGCGCCAAAAGCGCCGCCGCCGCTTCCACCAAATGTTCGGTTTCAGGGCGAGGAATGAATACTCCCGGCACCACCTTAAAGACACGAGAATAAAATTCAGTTTCGCCCAAAATCTGTTGCAGCGGTTCACCCGCCGCCCGGCGTTTGACCACCACTCGAAATCGGTCCAACTCCGAAACCAAAACTGGTCGATCGTATTGCATGAACAATTCGATACGCGACAATCCCAGCACATCTGACAACAGGCGCTCGGTGTTCAGCTTGGCCGAATCCACGCCTTTGTTCTCCAAATATTCAGCGGTTACGGTGATGATTTCGCGAACAGTTTTCACAGGCTTGCTCATGATTTTTCGTTTTCTGGAGGGCGCGTTTTCCAACGTCGGTGCACCCAATAGTACATTTCAGGATATTCTCGGACGACTTTTTCGATCTCGGCCACCTGCATTTCGGTCATCTTACGAATCGCGGTGGAGTTGTTCCAGCTTGGGTCAATTTCGAGCACCGGGCCGAAGCGAAGAACATTGGTGTGGTCGGGTTGGCGGATCATAAATGTCATCAAAAAGGGGCACCGGGTTTTGACGGCGAGGGTCGCTGGTCCACGGTTGACCGACGCCGCGCGCCCCAAGAAATCGACAAACATGCCGCGCGAGCCGGCGTCTTGGTCGGCAAGCAAGCCCACGAATTCGCCTTTGGCAATCACCTGGCAAAAATGACGAAAGGAATCGCCAAGTGGAACAATATTTCCGCCATGAGCCAAGCGAATGCCGTTGTGGATCTCATCGACCAACGCATTGGATTGCGGTTTTGCCGAGCCATGCCCGATGTACCCATCACACACGAACCTCGTCATCACCAACTCAAAGTTACCAAGGTGGCTAGCCAGCACGATGGCGCCGCGCCCCTCGGCGATGAGGCCATCCAGATGCTCACGGCCTTCAATTTTCGTGTTGGCCAAAATGGTTTCACGGCTTTCGTGACCGCTTGCCAAAAACTCAATCACCGACATACCCAAATTGCGGTAAAAAGCCGCCGCTACATTTTTCACCCACGCGTCGTCTTTTTCGGGACCAAAAGAAGCTCGAATGTTGTCCAAGATCACTTGGCGCCGGAAGCGCATAACATTCCAAGCGAACCAACCCAAACCACGGCCCACGGCCAAATACCAGGAACGCGGCATAAGATTCGTTGATTTATAAATAGCGAAAAAGATGGCGTACTCGACGCGGTGTTTGAATGTGACAGGCTTGGCCACGTTACCTCAACCTCTCGCAAGAAGCATTGCCGACATTAAACCAACGGCCGTCCGTTTTGTTCAAGAGCTCCACCCAACTGTACCCGAATTCCAATTCACTGCTAGCTCCAAATTCGTCCACGACAGTCCCCGAGGCCTCTATCTCGCAGGCCAACCAGCCCAGGCTACCATCCGCGGCTAAATCGATAACGGGCACCTTTACATCGGCGTAGAAATCAAAGGTCGTTTCGGCAAAGTAGGATTCGAATATTTTCCGCGCGCTCTGCCTATTCGAAGTGTACAAATGTCCCCGGCTGGAAATCACACTCGTTGGCCCCATGTCCTCCAATATCATATCGACATCCGTAGCGCGGTGCGCGGCCATTCCCCGTTCGTGCAGAGCCGCGATTTGGTACAGATCACCCAAGCGATCGAAGGCGACTTTCGCGCTGTCTGAAAGCATGGTATGAGGAGCCAAGTGAAAGGGGAGAATCTCGGTAAAATCAAAAGTGAAGTGCTCGTTATTGTGTATGATGACAGCCTTGTGTGGCAACTCAAGCTGCACCACTGGGCGCCAATCTGAAAGTTCGATGATCACTTCACCGCCACCGTTTTCTGGGGCGATTTCAAATACAAATCGTTCGGGCCGAGGTTCTTCCACCGGCAAATCTAAGATCATGCGGTGTATATCGTGGCCCTGAACAAACTCAACTAAATTTGCAGTGCTCGACAGGAAAGACTCACCATCCTCGGCCGCCTCATATGCCAATCCTTTGTGTATAAGATATTCAACATCGGGCAAGGAGTCGCCTTGGGTAAACCTGACGGTGCCATCGTTCAGCGATATAATTTCGGTAAAATAAGAGGATCCATCGGGGCGGGTGCAGTCCGCATGAGTGGCGATATTCCAACTGGCGTCAGCGCGACTCACAATGGGTAAGCCCAGAAAAACCAATACACTCAAAATCATCGCCGCTTTATTCAAAAGAGTGACCCCTATTTCCGTGTCGCGGCCAAAGCCTCTTCTCGGCGATAAGCCAAAATCGCGTCCACCACTTCGCTCAGTTCGCCTGCCATAATCGCGTCCAAGCTGTGAACCGTCAGACCAATGCGGTGATCTGTTACGCGGCTTTGAGGGAAGTTGTAAGTGCGGATTTTGGCGCTGCGGTCACCGGTGCCTACTTGACTGCGGCGCTCGGCGGCGATCTTCGCTTCGTGCTCCATAATCGCTTTTTCCAAGAGCCGGGAACGCAATACGCCCATGGCCTTGGCTTTGTTCTTGTGCTGCGATTTTTCATCCTGGCATTGGACCACTAGGCCGGTAGGCACGTGAGTTATCCGCACTGCGCTATCGGTGGTGTTGACCGACTGACCACCTGGGCCCTGAGCGCGATAGACATCTATGCGCAGGTCTTCGGTCCTGATATCAATATCGACTTCTTCAGCCTCGGGCAAAATTGCTACCGTGATCGCTGAGGTATGAACGCGTCCCTGGCTTTCGGTCGCCGGCACTCGTTGCACACGGTGCACGCCGCTTTCCCAGCGCAGCATGCCAAAAGCACCCTCACCGCGTACGGCATAGATGATTTCCTTCATACCGCCAGCGGTGCCTTCGGTGCAGTCTATCAATTCAGCTTTCCAACCCTGTTTTTCGGCGTAGCGCACGTACATCCGCGACACTTCTTCGGCAAACAAAGCTGCTTCGTCGCCACCGGTTCCGGCCCTGATTTCCATAATCGCATCGCGATCATCGTTAGGATCGTGGGGCAACAGCGCGGATTCCAGTGCTGCCTCGGCCGCGACCAAAGCTGGCTCCAACTCTGCCAGCTCTTCCTTGATCATTTCGACCATGTCGGGGTCTTTTTCGGTTTTCACCAGACTCTGGTTGTCGGCCACTTGGGTGGTCAACTCCAACCAGCTTTCGCCCATTGCCAATTGTTTGCTCACGCGAGAATGTGCTCGCGTTAGGCGGCGATAGGCCGTCTGGTCATCCAGAACATTTGGTTGTGACAGTTCCTCGCTCAACGACGCGTATTGATCTCGCAGTGCCTCGACGTTGGCTTTCACGCGGAGGCTCCCTCAGTTGCCGGCGCGGCGTCATTTTCAGGCAGATCGTAATAAGTGCGTTCGCTAAAGTCATCGCTCTCAGGGGTCAAGACAGCCCGTAAAGCCGCCATCGAGACCGTCAGTTGGTCATCATCAGGCTGGCTCGTCGTGATCTTTTGCAACAACAGCCCCGGCAAGATAAAGGGCTTGAGAAACCAAGCCTTGGCAAAGCGGCCGGACAACTTGATGGCTTCGTAAGCCAAGCCACCAATCAAGGGCACAAAAGCCAATCGTTGCAAGCGATCGGGAATCGACTCGGGGCGACCGAGGAACGAAAACACGACGATTGAAATTAGCATCACGAAAAAGAGGAAACTGGTGCCACAGCGTGGGTGCAGCGTTGTGTAGGGTCGCGCACCATTGGCGTCGAGTGTTTTTCCATTTTCAAAGGCGTGAATGCTTTTGTGTTCGGCGCCATGGTATTCAAACACCCGGGCCATATCTGGCATTTTTGAGATCGCCAGTAAGTACAAGACGAACATCAACACGCGGAAAATTCCATCAACGATGTTCCAGACGACACTGCCTTCAGTGGCCGGAACCACCAGGTCGGTCAAGATGATCGGCAGATAGAAAAACAGGCCCATGCTCAAGGCAAAGGAGAAGGCGATCGTGGCCCACATGATCACGGTGTCCCAAAATGACGTCTTCTTCTCGTCGATCCGGTCTTCACTGGCCGCTTGGTCAGCGGAGAACATCAGGGCGTCGATGCCCAAGGTCATGCTCTCGATAAGGTGAATGCCCCCGCGCAAAATCGGCACGTTCAAAAAGGGAAATTTCCGCATCACGCTTTTGAAGATCTTTTTGCGCACCACGATGCGGCCATCGGGCGTGCGCACGGCCATGGCCATATAGGCCGGGCTCCGCATCATCACGCCTTCAATGAGGGCCTGGCCGCCTACAGCCAAGTCCATTTGGCGCGCCGAGCCGGCGGTGATGTTGTCGGGCCCAGTGTCGCTTGCGCCATTCTCGTGTGTTTCTTCAGTGGACATAGCTGAACCTCTGTTCTGGTGTGAATATCATCACCGCAATATACAAGAAGGGTGCTGGGAAAGCGACCCCAGCACCCTTAATAATCATTGGCTTGTTTTCTAGCTTACTAGACTCTCCGAGCTTCTAGACCAGAAGCTGAAAGACGAGTAGCCCAAACCGTTGCCCTGATAAGAGCCCTACTTTTTCGAGTAGTCGCCGTCGCCGTAGCGTTTGCGGAAGCGCTCGACGCGACCGGCGGTATCAACAATCTTTTGTTGACCGGTAAAAAATGGGTGGCAGTTGGAGCAAATCTCAACGTTGAGTTTGTCCTTCGTCGAACGGGTTTCGATCACGTTTCCGCACAAGCAGGTGATCTTACAATCGACGTACGATGGGTGGATATTCTGCTTCATAGTCCTCTTGCTTCTTTCTGGTGCATCCGGCGCGACATTTGGGACGCCGTGAGGGCAAAAAGAAGTCATTTGAGCGCCATTTCGCAAGGACTTTTTGCAATATGAAGCCCACCTGCCATAGGGCCTAGGCGTTCATAGCCCCCAAGAACTGGTCGTTATCCTTGGTTTTGCCCATTTTGTTGATCAAGAACTCCATGGCCTCGGTTGGGCTATAGTCGTTCAAATACTTGCGCAGCACCCAGATTTTCGCCAAATCTTTGGGGTCGATCAACAGATCTTCTTTTCGAGTTCCCGATTTGAAAATGTCCATCGCCGGATAAACCCGACGTTCGGCGATTTTGCGATCGAGCACCATTTCCATATTACCGGTACCCTTGAACTCTTCGAAAATGACTTCGTCCATGCGGCTACCGGTCTCGATCAAGGCCGTGGCGATGATCGTCAATGAACCGCCGTCTTCAATGTTACGCGCCGCGCCAAAGAAGCGTTTCGGCTTTTGGAGCGCGTTGGAATCAACACCACCGGAAAGAATTTTTCCCGAGTGCGGCACAACCGAGTTGTGCGCCCTGGCCAAGCGCGTTATGGAGTCGAGCAAAATCACCACGTCAATGCCATTTTCGACCAAGCGACGGCTTTTGGCCAAAACCATATTGGCAACCTGCACATGTCGTTCGGCAGGCTCGTCAAATGTTGAACTGACAACCTCGCCCTTTACCGAACGCGCCATGTCGGTCACTTCTTCGGGACGCTCATCAATCAACAAGACAATCAAATGAACTTCCGGATGATTGATTGAAATGGCGTTGGCCATTTGCTGTAAGATCATCGTCTTACCAGCCCGCGGCGGCGAGACAATAAGGCCACGCTGGCCCTTGCCTATCGGGCAGAGCAGGTTGACCAATCGAGTGGTCATGTTTTTGGCGCTGTGTTCGAGGTTGAGCATTTCTTCGGGGTACAGCGGAGTC
Organism: Candidatus Krumholzibacteriia bacterium; assembly: GCA_047639735.1. GTDB lineage: Bacteria > Krumholzibacteriota > Krumholzibacteriia > LZORAL124-64-63 > LZORAL124-64-63 > JAGRNP01. Next base: position 10,148 of record JBLIOK010000016.1, read on the forward strand.
AGGTTGTCAAACAACGTCACCTTTTTGGCGACATCCGGGTCGTTGTAGTTGACGGTTTCGACCTTCAGCAGCGCAAAATATCGCTCGTTGTCTTTCGGCGGTCGTACCTGTCCGGCGATGGTATCGCCCGTCTTCAGGTCAAACTTTTTAATCTGCGAAGGGGAGAGATAAATATCGTCGGGGCCGGGCAGGTAATTGTATTTTGCCGCCCTTAAAAAGCCGTATCCCTCGGCCAATACTTGCAGCACACCTTCGGCATATATCAGGCCGTTTTTCTCGGTTTGGCCTTCAAGAATTTTAAAGATGAGTTCGGATTTTCGCAGGGTGCTTAGGGCTTCGATATTCATGCCCCGAGCAACATCCACGAGTTCGTGAATGTTCATTTCCTGCAGTTCCTTGATGTCCATTTTGCTCCTAATTAACAAACGCTTTTACGTGAGTTGGAAAACATCTGACTTTTGGGCTTTTCATTCCTTGGGCACAATTGCGAAGAGGTTTAAAAACGCTCGCTGAGGTGCCGGGAATCATATCGCCGTCTAAGCCCAGACAACCGGGGAGGCTGTCCTGCATGCCTATATGAGATGTTCTCCTGGGTGATTTCCTGAGAATTTTCTGAAAATTTTCTGAATTTTTTCTGAATTTTTTCTGAATTTCTGGGCCGAGTTTAGGGTCTAGCGGGAAAGGTATTCAATCCTCTAAACCCAACTCTGCTCCTTAGAATCCTCGTTGGATAAGGCCAGTCTAGCACAAAATGCGCCAGAGTTGCTAAAACTATTCCATTTCGCGGTGATTTTTATGCGCCCAACTTTAGGGCGTTCCGTCGTCCACCGGCTCCACCGGGTCTAAGCTGTCGTCCCAGTCGTCGTCAAAGCTGTCGTCAAAGCTGTCGTCAGCCGAGTCCGTTGGATCAACACTCAACTGCTCGTAGGTCTTGAAGCTCGCTTCTGAAGCTACAAAGTCACCCAGCTCCATTTGAGCCATACTCAGATAAAAGAACCCCTGTGGATTCGCCACAAAGTTATTGGTCATGGCCACGCCAATTTCCAACGTCCGGTTCAGGGTCGCATCGCTCTGTGCTTTAAGGTCGGCCTTGAGGGCCGGATCCGTTTCAGCTTCGGCCTGTAATTTTAGATCCTTGCCGTAAGCCAGATAGGTTTGCACACGCAGCAATTGCGTTTTCTCGGTTGCGAATGGTTCCAGATCAGCAGCACGATCCAAGACGACAATGGCATCGCTATAACGCCCCACGTTTGACATCTTGTACCAGGTCCCCGCACTCGTAAGCATCGCCATGTTGTCGTTATCGTTGTCTTCCAAATCGGCTTCATTCAAATCTACGATGCGCACATAAAAATCTGCGGCGCGCCCGTAATCTTGATCTTCAATGGCTAAATTAGCGATGTCCACCAACAAGGAGGTATCATCGCCGTGTTCGGCGAGCAACTTGTCAAAGATCGCGCTCGCTTCGTTATTGCGGCCGAGGGCAACCAAGACGTTCGCTTTGTTCACTTGCAAATCATACGCTTCAGGCTTTTTCGCGATCACTTGATCCAACAGGCTCAAGGCCTCGTTCAACAATTCACTACGTTGATCCATGTAGTCCGCATCTTGCGACATCTGCATCTTCATCCGAGCGATGTTTTTGATCGGCGCCAAGGAATCGGGCAAAGCGGCATAGGCCAAACGGTAACGGCCCTCTGCTTGCTCGAAGTAACTTTCTGTCCAATCGCGCGCTGCATCGTTGAACAAAGTATTGTAGTTGTAGACCATCGACTCGGTAACGCGCTCACTGAAACCTGTGGAGTCCAAGGAAGCCGCACGCGTATAGGCCTCGTAAGATAATTCGTAATTCTTATAGGCCTCGTCGTATTCGTCGTCTTCAATGGCTAGCTCACCGATGGCGCTATAGGCTTCTCCCAGATAGAAAAAAGCGTCGGGCTCATCATCACGGTATTCAAAACCTTCGTGGATGACCTTCACAGCCTTGTCGTAATTTTGCTCATCGATGTACAAGATGGCGCTGGTGGTGTGAGCCGAGCGGCAGCCGACAAAAAACAACGCGCTGACCAAGACCAGAGCGATTGAACCAGGTAGCCAAACTTTTCTTACGAAGGACATGAAAGAATCCCTCCTAGGGATTTTATTGGGGGGCGCACTCATCGGCCGGCAGAAAGTTGTCCTGCAGTAGGTAATAATTAAGAAATCGAGGCCGAAGCTGTCAACTCGAATTATTTTAAGCCAACTCTAAAAGCTTGGTTCTTCGTGGTCTCGATCTTCGGCGAGCGACCATTCCGACCAAGGCCCGATTCTGTTGCTGGCATCTACCCCACGAACCCGAACTTCGTACAAGGTCAACCAATCAACGTCAAAAGTGACCGAATTAGTGGTCACTTCCATATTCCTAGAGTCACCGCCGTCAGATCCACCCTCTCGGATTTGAACCTCGTATTTGACCACCGTTGTGCCGACGGTCGGAGCCGCCCAACTGAAGACCATATCGTCTGGCTGAGCCGGAAGAACTTTGTCAAAATATCCAGCTTTGACCATGGCTGCCCCTGCGAGAACCACAACAAGCAAGCCCAATACGGCAAATTTGACTTTTTTATCGCTCTTCATTTCTCACATTCCTAGGTCACTAAAGGCTTCAAGTAGTGTCGAGGCCTCTTGAATATGCTGTTTGTTGGTCAACATATACATCATTAACCTCATGAGGCTTCAAACCTGCTTTTGTTGCTTCTGCAGGGCAATTCTAGGCTCAAGGACAAGTTTAAGTGTTTTTCCCGTTTGCCACAACCATTATCAGGACCGCATATTGCTTCCACGGGACACGGCAGTCCCTGTAATTCGGGCAGAATCACCCCATTAAGATCTCTGCCTGTTCATCCATGGAGGCACCCCTCGAAATGACCGGTAAAAACCTGACCAGATGCGTGCTATGGCTAGCCGCATTCGTGATCCAGGCTGCTCCACATCTTAGTTTTGCCGCCACTTATCAAGTCCCTGGTGATTTTGAACTCATCAGCGAAGCCTTGGCAGTGGCCCAAACGGGTGACCGTATTGAGGTTGCGCCGGGCACGTACTATGAAACAGGCTTAGTGATGGCCAGCGGTGTCGCTTTGGTCGGCCTAGGTACCCTCCCGGAACGTGTTGTCATCGATGGCCAAAGCCGGGGTCGCATCCTACTGGCCGAAGGTCTCGACCAATCAACCTTGATCGCGAACATCACTTTTTCCAACGGCCGCGCTTCTGGACACGCGAGTTACGAACGCAGCGGCGGCGCCATATTTTGCAGCAACAGCGCGATGCGCATTTACGACTGCACCTTCACCGGCAATATCAGCGACGGCAGTGGCGGAGCAATCCGTTGCAACAACTCAGCTCCTTTGATCACCGGCTGTGTCTTCACAAATAATGAATCGGTCAGCGGTGGTGGGGGCGCGATTGATTGCAGCTTCAATTCTTCACCCCTGATTCGTGGCAGTGAATTTCGCGACAATGTTGCCGCTTGGGGTGGTTCGCTCAGCTGCCGGGGCAACTCGTCACCGGTGGTGCAAAACACGATTTTCACCAGCAACGATGCTGTGGGCAGCAAGGGCTACGGCGGCGCTGTCTTTGCCGATTACGGTTCCGCGCCAACCTTCCGCCAAACCACGTTCAACGAAAACACCGCCCGCTATGGCGGCGCGATTGCCTGCCTCAGCGGTGCTGAAACCAATCTCGAAAACAGCACAGTGGTCAACAACTCAGCTCTATTACGTGGTGGCGGAATATTTATATACGATGCGGCTCCGCGAATCACCGCCTCGATCATCGCCTTTCAGGAAGGCGCGGGTATCATCGCCGAAGGCGGCGCAGCACCACAAATCACCTGCACCGATATTTACGGCAATAGCAGTGGCGATTGGGTAGGCAATATTTCAACGATGTTGGCCACCAACGACAACATCAACGCTGACCCGCTCTTTTGTGAATCGGGTGGAGGCGTCGGGCGCTTTCCCCTTACTGATAACAGCCCCTGCAATGCTGAGGACCTGGACTGCGGCTATATGGGCGCCTGGCCCGTGGGCTGCGATGCCCTTGGAACCACCGTTTCGGCAATGACTTCCGAGTGGGACAACCTGACGGCCCAATTGAGCTGGCAGGCCGAATCCTTCGGCGGCACCAGCACTCAATTCCGTTTGCTAGGTTCTTCAGATGCGCAACCAGGGCAGGAATGGGAAGTCGCTATCACCAGCCTCGGCGGCGGCTATTATGAAGCGGCCGATGCAGCCAGCAACGGCAACAGCGGCGAAACCTACAGCTATCAACTCTTGATGTCGGAAGACAACGGCGATTGGACTCTGGTGACGGAAGTCGAAATCAAATCGACCCCTAGTTTTCCCAACATTGCCGAACTGAGCGCCGCTCCCAACCCTTTCAATCCCATGACCACCATTTCCTTCCGACTGGGCGAGTCCCAACGGGCCCGAATTTCGGTCTACAGCGCCTCTGGCCGCCGCTTAGCAGTCTTGGCCGACCGTGTTTTTGACATCGGCCGGCAAGAACAAAGCTGGAATGGTCAAGATAGTCAGGGTCGACACGTCGCCTCTGGCACCTATATTGTTCTAGTTGAAGGTGAAAAAGAACAAAAGACCCTCAAAATCACCATGTTGAAATGACTGCTTCCTGACGCTTAAGCTCAACCGGTATGGGCCGAATACAGGCGACGGAGATTTCACGCTGATTTCATGATGCCTCAGCCTACCCGCTGACACCCTGGAGAAACACATGCCCGCGATCCAAAAATTTGTCGTCACCCCCAATTTACCTGACCCACTGCAGCCGCTCCTGGAGATTGCCGGCAACGTATGGTGGTCCTGGAATGTTGAAGCCTTCAATCTGCTGCGCTCGGTTGATCCGAAGTTGTGGCAACAGCATCACGGAAATCCGATCGCTGTGCTGGGTTCGCTTTCGCCCGAGCGCGTGCAAGACCTGGTCAACGACAAAGCCTTTTTGGCGCACCTGGAGCAAGTGCGCAAAGACCTTGAGAACTATCTGCAAAATCCGACCTGGTTTCACCAACACGCGCCTCAAAACGAAGGCGCACGGATCGGGTATTTCTCCCTCGAATTTGGGCTGCACGAATCGCTGCCTTTGTATTCCGGCGGCCTGGGCATTTTGGCAGGCGACCACCTCAAGTCCGCTACTGATCTGGGATTGCCCTTAGTCGGCGTTGGCTTGGCCTATCAAGAAGGCTATTTTCGGCAATATCTGAACCACGACGGCTGGCAGATGGAAGAATACGCCGCCAACGATTTCTATAACATGTCCATGCACCTCGAGCGCGACGAAGATGGCATCCCGGCCACAGTAGGAGTTAATTTTCCTGGCCGCGTGGTCGTTGCCCGCATCTGGCGCATTCAAGTGGGCCGAAACCCACTGATACTTTTGGACACCAACTTGCCCGAAAACAGTTCCGAAGACCGTGCGCTGACCAGCCGCTTGTACGGCGGCGATGTCGACATGCGCATCCGGCAGGAAATCTTGCTCGGCATCGGTGGACTACACGCGTTAATCAAACTGGGGCTCGAGCCAACTGTTTGTCACCTGAACGAAGGGCACTCGGCCTTTCTTGGGCTTGAACGCATCAATCTGTTGATGAAAAACCAACAGCTTGATTTTGACACCGCCTTTGAATTGGTGCGCGCGAGCAATGTGTTCACGACTCACACTCCGGTACCAGCTGGCAATGACCATTTTGAATCTGATTTGGTGCGCAGGTACATGACCGGAATTGCGGACGAACTGGGCTTGGGTATCGAGTCATTGCTCGCCTTGGGCCGTAAGAACCCCGGCGACCATAACGAAACTTTTTGCATGACGGTTTTGGCTTTGCGCTTGAGTCGTTTCGTCAATGGTGTCAGCGAATTGCATGGACACGTTTCGCGAGGCATGTGGCAAAGCGTGTGGCCCGGCGCGCCACGGCACGAAGTGCCTATTGGGCACATCACCAATGGTGTGCACACGCGCTCCTGGCTGTGTTCTGAGTTTTCGCGACTCTACGACCGCTATCTCGGTCCGCGCTGGCAAGATGATACCAGCGACCCTGACATGTGGCGACGAGTGGACAATATACCCGACGCCGAATTGTGGCGCGGTCACGAACGCATGCGCGAACGCCTCGTTGGTTTTGTGCGCAACCGCCTCAAGGGCCAGCTGCGCAAACGTGGCGCCAATCGGGCTTGGATCAAAGAAGCGACCGAGGTGCTCGATCCCGAAGCATTGACGATCGGTTTTGCGCGCCGTTTTGCGACTTATAAACGCGCGGCTTTGATCATGAGCGATCCCGATCGCTTGGCAAAAATTCTCAACAACCCCGAACGACCGGTGCAGCTGATCTTTGCTGGCAAGGCGCATCCCAAGGACCATCCTGGTAAAGAGTTGATTCGGCAATTGGTGCATCTGGCTCAGGAAGACCGATTCCGTAACAAGATCGTCTTCATCGAAGACTACAACATTGAAGTGGGCCGCTTCATGGTCCAAGGCGTCGACGTGTGGCTGAACAACCCGCGCCGCCCCCTGGAGGCCAGCGGTACAAGCGGCATGAAAGTGCCGGCTAATGGCGGCGTGAACTTGAGCATTTTGGATGGCTGGTGGTGCGAGGGCTATCACCAAGACAACGGTTGGTCAATCGGTGGTGGCGAAGACTACAACGAAACCGCAGCCGAACAAGAGTACCAAGACGAGGTGGAAAGCACCGCCTTGTACGATCTATTGGAAAATGAAATTGTGCCGACGTTCTACGACCGCAGCAGTGATGACGTGCCGCGCGAGTGGACTCGTATCATGAAAAATTCAATGCGCACGGTGAATGCAGAATTCAACACCCACCGCATGGTTACCGAATACACCGAGCGCTTTTACTTGCGCTGCTTGGAAAACGCTGAACACTTAGCCGACGACAATTTTGCCAAAGCACGCGAGCTGGCCGATTGGCGACGGCGCATGAGCGCGGGCTGGCATCGGGTTCACATTTCACAAGTGGATTCCCCGCCTATCGACACTCATGTGATGGGATCGCAATTAGCCGTTAGCGCGCAAGTGCACTTGGGCGATATTCCAGTTGCCGATGTGTTGGTTGAGGTGTATCACGGTGTCCTTGATAGCCAAGGCGAAATTACGGATGCGCAAACGACGACGCTTGCGGTCGGTAAACAAGGTGCCGATGGATCTTACCGGTTTAATGGAGAGATCCCCTGTCAACGAGCAGGACAACGCGGATTTACAGTGCGGGTTTTGCCGAGCAAAGAAGGCTTCCCTCTCGATCGATTCGAAACGGGATTGGTCACTTGGTGGAATGATGCGAATCAGGAGCAACTGCATGGCTCTCGTCCTGGGCAGCACGTTTTGAGCGGCGCTTAGTTTCGCACGACTTGGCAGCAAGCCCCGACTCCTACCTTGGTAAGGAGTCGGGGCTTTTTCTATAGTCCGGGCACAATATCCTGCAATTGGTGCACGTAGCTCTGGAATTCCCGTTTGCCCTTGGCGGTGATACGCACGGCTGTTTGCGGTTTTTTCCCGACAAACGTTTTCTGCACCCGCACCAGTCCCCCCGCTTCCAATTTTCCCAAATTGATCGAAAGTGAGCCGTCGGTGAAATCGAGGGCATTGCGCAGATCAGTAAAAGTATGGGCGCGAGGTGAGCGCAGCAG
>JBLIOK010000017.1:0-17650 GCA_047639735.1 Candidatus Krumholzibacteriia bacterium
TGGAAGTGGCCCACTTACCAACCTTTTTTAAAGGTGTAAAGACTCCATTAACGCGCACGGGTGCTGAGTGGATAGTGAGCCTCAAGTGGGATCAGGAATTCTTAGGCACTGTTTTTGTGGCCTTGGAAAATTCTGAAGAAATCGATGGGCCACAAGAATTGCTTGAAGAGGTGTTCACCGAAACGGCGCGACTACTCAGCCGTTTTGACGATAGCAACGATATTGCCGATGTGAACATGAAGCTGTTGCGGTTGTTGGTCTCGCAGCGCGAGGCCCGCTGTCACGGCTCAGACGACTTGACCAAAACGATGTGCGATGAGTTGCATCGCCTAGCCAACGTGATGGGTTTTCCGCCCGAACAAGAGCGCAACTTGATCTACGGTTGCTTGCTGCGCGATGTTGGTTTGATTGTTTCGGACGATGCTTTGATGGGGAGCCCAACGGAAATGGACCCAACCCAATGGCCGGTGTATCGCGCTCACCCTTCAACGGGCGTGGCGCTTTTGGGCGACTTGAATTTACCGCAAACGATCATGGATGTGGTGCGTTGTCATCATGAGCGGTTCAATGGCGAAGGTTTCCCTCTGGGACTCGCCGGTCGCAAAATCCCATTGGCTGCTAGGCTAGTGACGGTCGTGGAAAATTTTGTCGCCATGACTTTGGGTCTCACTGGTCGAGATCCTATGACTGAAAATGAAGCTGCGGAAATCTTGAGCGAGAACCTGGGCGAACGCTATGATCCAGATATCGTCAGCCTCTTTTTGAAAGCCAAAGAATCTGAAGGGGGACTTTCGTTTGAAGAAGCCGAGAAAGAAGCAGCCGTCCCATCTTGGATGACCTAGCCTTGGGATAAAGGGATTGAATGGGACACACTTGGGACATTGGTGAACCTACGCCCTGCGGCAATCAAAAACCTCATCTGCTTATCATATTGAGAACGAATGATTTATAAAGGCCGCTCTGTGTTTTGCACAGCGCGGCCTTTTAATTGCATTGGTAGGGCATACGCTTGATTCTGGGAGGAATTGAGCGCATTAAGCAGGCGGCTTTCGGCGCTTCAGGCGTGGCTCGCCGTTAGCCGCCTCATTCTTCTGGCACTTCGTACATCGGCCGATTCATGGCTGCAGCAATTGGGCGCATGCTGTCCATCAACTTCTGGAAATCGTCGAAGGTCAGGCTTTGTTGGCCGTCTGAAAGTGCTCGGGCGGGATCCGGGTGGGTCTCGATGATGATGCCATCAGCTCCAGCGGCTACTGAAGCCCGGCACATGTCAGCGACGTACGCCACGTGGCCAACAGCATGGCTTGGGTCCACGATCACGGGCAAGTGGCTCACTTGTTTGATGACGGAGACGGCTGACAGGTCGAGGGTGTTACGGGTTGCGGGTTCGAAGGTCCGAATACCCCGTTCGCACAACATCACCTGTGAGTTGCCGCCTGACATGAGATATTCGGCGGCCAGCAGCATCTCTTCGATGGTCGACATCAATCCGCGCTTGAGCAGAACGGGTTTGCGTTCGCTGCCCACGGCCTCGAGCAAAGCGTAATTCTGCATGTTGCGCGCGCCGATTTGCATGATGTCAGTATAGCGGGCAACCAGAGGCACCAACTCGGGAGAGATGATTTCGGTGATAATAGGCAGTCCCGTTTCGGCGCGGGCTTGGCTCAGGATCTTGAGCCCTTCTTCCCGCAATCCTTGGAAACTGTAGGGTGAGGTGCGGGGCTTGTAGGCTCCGCCGCGCAAGACGCGGCCGCCGCCCTTCTTTACCGCTCGCGCGGTTGACATCAATTGGTCGACGGTTTCGACGCCACAGGGACCGGCCATGACCACAAATTCTTCGGCGCCAATGGAGAGGTCGCCCACCTGGACCACCGTAGGCTCAGCCTGGAAGTCACGGCTCACCATTTTGAATTTACTGCTCACCGGTGCCACCTGATCCACACCGGGCAGGTCGTCGAGACCCACCAGATCATCGCCCTTGGCTTCCATGATGCCGATGACAGTGCGTTGGGCACCGTGGTTGGGGCGTGGTTGAAATCCACGGTCTTCCAGTGTCTTGATGACGTGACCTAATTCGGCCACCGTCGCGCTTTCTTTCATCACGATGATCATGAGAGAGAACCTTTCTGAGGCTTCATTGCTGCCGCCATTTGTGAAAGAAAATTACCGGCGTTGACAACAGCTTCATTGGGGCTGTTCGCCTCGCCGATGAGTTTGATCAGGGCGCTGCCGACGATCACGCCGTCGGCGATCGCCGCCACTTGGGCAGCTTGGTCAGGGTTTGAAATGCCAAAACCCACATAGAGGGGAAGGGCTGACTCTTTCCGCACTCGGCTCACATATTCCGATAAAGGAGGGCCTTGGGCCGTACTCGTTCCGGCGCCTGTTACGCCGGTTGTCGAAACCAAGTAGAGAAACCCGGTGGCTACCTTTGTGGTATTGCTCAGGCGTTGGGGGTCGGTGGTCGGTGCCACGAGTTCAACCAAGTCGGTTCCCTTGTTCAAAAGCAGGGCGCGAATCTTAGGGGACTCTTCAGAAGGCAAATCGGGAATGATCACGCCGGCAACCTTGGCCTCGGCACAGCCATCGGCAAATTCGGCTACGCCCATTTTTAGGATCGGGTTAAGGTAACCCATGAGGATGACGGCCAAGCCCATTTCGCGGGCCTCGGCAGCCAATTCGAGGGTGCGGCGCAGGTTCATGCCTTGAGCCAAAACCTGTTGGGACGAAGCTTGAATGACAGGTCCATCGGCAACTGGGTCGCTAAAGGGAATGCCAATCTCAACCAGGGGGCAGCCAGCTTGACAAGCCTCTTTCAGCACGCGAAGAAACGAGTGTTCATCGGGGTAACCGGCTGTCAAAAACGGCACCAATGGCTTAACACCTTCACTGCGCAATTGTTCGGTCAGTTGGCTCAACCGACCCTGGTTTTGGCTGCTCATGAGTCACCTTCTTCGAGGTTTGCCATATCCTTGTCGCCGCGCCCTGAAAGATTGATGATGACGATTGGTGGCTCGGCACCTGGTCCTTCGCTCATCGCAGCCACGGCCTTTTTGTCAGCCAATAATCTTTGGCAATAGGCGAGAGCATGGCTTGTTTCCAAAGCTGGAATGATGCCTTCAAGACGGCACAAGTCGTCAAATGCCGCCAAGGCCTCGACGTCGGTTACGCTGGAATAGTGCACGCGTTCAATATCCTTGAGATGGCTGTGTTCGGGGCCGACGCCAGGATAGTCGAGGCCGGCGGCCACCGAGTGGGCTGGAATCACCTGACCGTCGTCATCCTGCAAGAGGTAGCTGAACGAGCCGTGCAAAACACCGGGCTCGCCCAAACTGAGGGCCGCTGAATTTCCGGCTGAGCTGCCTCCGGCTTCGACTCCGTAAAGATCAACGGGGTCAGAGACGAAGCCGGCAAATATGCCTATGGCGTTGCTGCCGCCACCGACACAAGCGATCACGGCGTTGGGCAGGCGACCCTCTTTTTCCAAAATTTGTTGTCGGGACTCGGTGCCGATAACCGTTTGGAAATCGCGCACCATGGCGGGATAGGGGTGAGGCCCGACAACTGAGCCAATGATATAATGGGTTGTCGCGACATTGGTGACCCAATCACGAATGGCTTCACTCGAAGCGTCCTTTAACGTGCGCGCACCGGCGGTAACGCAAACGACGCGAGCTCCCATCAATTCCATGCGTTTCACGTTGGGGGCTTGGCGCTTCATGTCGACTTCGCCCATAAATATGGTGCATTCTAAGCCCACTAAAGCGCATACCGTCGCCGTGGCTACGCCGTGTTGGCCAGCGCCGGTTTCAGCCACGATTCTGGTTTTGCCCATGCGTTGGGCCAGCAAAATTTGACCCAGGCAGTTGTTGATTTTGTGGGCGCCCGTGTGGTTCAAATCTTCGCGCTTGAGATAGATGCGCGCCACGTTACCGCAGTGCGTTTCCAACCGTTTTGCTCGGTAGAGAGGGGTGGGCCTGCCGGAGTAGTCCGCGAGCAAGGCGCTTAACTCATTTTGGAAGTCAGCGTCACCGCGTGCTTTGAGCCAGGTTTTTTCTATCTCCTGCAAACAGGGCATCAAGGTCTCGGGCACAAACTGGCCACCGTAGGGGCCAAACCGTCCTGGACCTGAAGCAGGAAAAAGATTCGTGTTTTTCACCGGATTGCCTCCGCGATAAAAGTGCGAGTCTTGATAGGATCTTTGTGTCCGGGGCTGTCTTCAATGCCGCTGGCGACATCAACAGCGAAAGGATTCACTTCCGAAATGGCGGCGTTTACGGACTCGGCCGTTAATCCACCAGCAAGAAAAACGTCGTAACCTGCTTCAACGAGGTTTTTGGCGGCGGCTCGGCAGGCGGCACCAGATATATCTATTCCGCTTTTACCTTTGGGCAGGTCAACCAAGAAATAGGCCACCGCAGAGTATGCGGAAGCGTTTTCCTCGGTCGCGTTCTCTGCTGTAAATGCTTTGACCAAGGGCAGGCCCAGGGCCGAAGCAATGTGCTCACAATAGGCAGGGCTCTCGTCACCGTGCAGTTGGATCAGGTCCAAGTCGCACGCGGTGGCGGTGGCGATGACTTCGCTTGGCTCGGCATCGACAAAGACTCCGCAAAGCCTGGATCTTGGCACAGCCCGACGGATCTCCTGGACACGGTCGATATCGATTTGTCGCGCGCTTTTTGCGAAGATCATTCCCAAGATGTTGCTGCCGGCAGCGTGAGCCATTTGTGCATCGGCCGAGCTCGTGATTCCACAGGTTTTCGTTCTGACTTTACCTTCGGATTCGATTCCGCTCAATTCGGCAACCTTGCGCCCCGGATCGCCACTCACTAACAAAGCGTGCCCGATCAAGCACGCGTCAGCGCCAACGTTGGCCATGCGTTCAACATCGGCGCGATCATACAATCCGCTTTCGCTTACTCTGATGGCAAAGTCAGGCACGCCGGGCATCATAGCAGCACCGTGGGCCAGGTCGGTTGTCAGCGTGGCAAGATTTCGGTTGTTCACGCCAATGATTCTAGCCTCGGCACCGATGGCCAAATCGATATCGGCCTGGTCGTGGCATTCGACCAATACATGCAGGCCGAGACTGCGCGCGAAACGCAGCAGCTCTGCCAATCGTTGACCGTCCAGCATGCGCACAATCAACAAGACCGCATCCGCGCCGGCGGCCCAAGCCGCAGTGATCTGCACTTCGTCAATGACAAAATCTTTCACCAATACGGGCAAAGGCATAGCGGCTTTCACGTTGGCAACATCCGCCAAGGACGTGCCGAAATGTTCGCGGTCCGTGACAATAGAAATAGCTGCGGCACCATTGCGGTAATAGGATCGCGCTAGGGTGGACGGCGGCGCGTGCTGCACGAAGGCTGGGTGGCTGGGTGATTTCTCTTTGACCTCGGCAATAATGCGCGAACCGCCATGCAGCGCAGCGGCAAAATCGCGGATTGGCGAACCGCCCCTGCGCTGGGCAGGCTGTGCGGCGTGGAGTTCCTTAAGGTGAGCGACTTCGCGCTCCTTAGCTGGTAATATCTTGACCAAAAAACTCATGTTTGAGCCGCCTTCAAGGCGTCTAAAATGCGCAATGCCGAACCGTCAGCTATCTTGGCTCGCGCCAACTCAACGCCAGCGCTTACATCGGGAGCCAGGTCGGCCAACACTGCGACAAAAGCGGCATTCAAAAGCACGACATCCGTGGCCGGCCCAGATTCACCTGACAAAACAGCTTCTATAATCGCCGCGTTCTTTATCACGTCCCCACCCTTCAAATCTTCGGGTTGGCAAACTTCCATGCCGACTTCAGAAGGATGAAATTCGGACATCGTGACGGCGCCATCGCGCAGAGTGGCGATCTGCGTTTTGCCCATGAGCGAAACTTCGTCGAGTCCGCCTTCGCCATGCACAACAAAAGCCTTTTCGGAGCCAAGTTCATTCAGAACCTGAGCCAGTGTTTCGCAAAGGTCAGCCTCGAACACACCAAGCAATTGGCGCCGAGCGCCGGCTGGATTCGTCAGCGGTCCGAGCACGTTAAATACGGTGCGAATGCCCAGCTCTTTACGCGCCGGCATCGCGTGCTTCATAGCGGGATGCAAGCCCGGTGCGAATAGAAATCCTAAGCCTATGGAATCCACCATTTCCGCCGCTTGGATCGCCGTGAGGTTGATGTCCACGCCCATGTGTTCGAGCACATCAGCGCTGCCACAGGCCGAGGAGACCGCGCGGTTGCCGTGTTTGGCCACGCCGCAACCCATGCTCGCGGCAACGATCGCCGTGGCGGTTGATATGTTGAAGGTGCCACTGCCGTCACCACCGGTGCCGCAGGTGTCGACCAAATCAGTGCGTTCGGGCTGCACGCTGGTGGCGTTTTCGCGCATGGCTCGCGCGAACCCGGTGATCTCATCAACGGTTTCACCTTTGGTTCGCAAGGCAACCAAAATACCAGCCAGTTGTGCCGATGGAATCTCTCCAGCCATCACCGCGGTCATCAAGGCGTACGCCTGCTCACCCGAGAGGCTTTCTCCAGCTATCAGTTGGACTAAGCTGTTACGACCCGACGACACGGCGTTCTCCTTTAGGCTTGGCGAGCTTCAAAAAGTTATTGAGTAAGGTGGCGCCTTCGGTGGTGAGAATGGACTCGGGGTGAAACTGTAGTCCTTCGATGGGCAGTTCTTTGTGACGCACACCCATGATCTCCCCGCCACTGGTGTAACTCGAGACCTGCAGCACGTCGGGCAAATCGCTTTCGGTGGCTATCAGGGAATGATAGCGGGTGGCTTCAAAGGGGTTAGACATGCCTGCAAAAATGGTGCGGCTGTCGTGGTAGACTCGGCTGGTCTTGCCGTGCATCGCTCGATCAGCCCGCACTATTTTGCCACCAAAAGCCTGTACGATACTTTGGTGACCCAAACAGATGCCAAGCACCGGTCCTTGACCAGCGAAAGCTGATATCAAGTCAACGCTCACACCGGCGTCGTCGGGCGTGCCCGGTCCTGGTGAAATGATCACCGATTCGGGTTGCAATGAAACCGCTTCTTCGACCGTGATTTGGTCGTTACGCACGACCTGCACTTCGGCACCCAACTCGCCCAATGCTTGCACGATGTTGTAGGTAAAAGAATCATAGTTGTCGATGAGCAAATGCATTTTAGAGCCCCTCTTCAGCAATGCGAACCGCTCGGGTGAGCGCGCTTAGTTTGTCTAATGATTCCTGATATTCACGTGCCGGTTCCGAGTCGGCAACGATGCCTGCACCGGCTTGCACGGTGTATTGTTTGCCGCGGATCAGCATTGTGCGGATCGTGATGCACATGTCCATATCACCTGAACGGCCAAAATACCCAACAGCACCAGCGTAGTGTCCGCGCCGCCGTTGCTCCAGCCCCGACAAGATTTCCATAGCGCGAATTTTTGGCGCTCCGGAAACGGTTCCGGCTGGAAAAGTGGCCTTCAAGGCGTCGAACATATCCAAGCCCTCGTTTATCTGCCCGGAGACGCGACTCACCAGATGCATGACGTGGCTATACCGTTCGACGGCCATGAATTCGTCCACTTTTACCGTTGCCGTTTGGCAAACTCGGCCCAAATCATTGCGGCCCAAATCAACCAACATCACGTGCTCGGCGCGTTCCTTTTCGTCGGCGAGCAAACTTTCGGCCAATTCATTGTCTTCAGCGATAGTATCGCCTCGCGGCCGTGTGCCCGCGATGGGGTTGACCTGCAAGTGACCGTTGGTGAGCCGGACCATCATTTCTGGCGAGGATCCGATCAATTGAAACTCGCCAAAATCGAGAAAGAACAAATAGGGGCTGGGGTTGAGAATGCGCAGGGCGCGATAGATTTGAAATGGCGGGACTTTGGTTTCACCGGTCAACCGCTGCGACAGAACGATTTGAAAAGCATCGCCGGCCAAGATGTGTTCCTGTGCCTTTTCGACAATCTCCATAAATTCGTCGCGGCTAAAATTTGAAGTGAGGCCTTCTAGGCCCTCGAGCACTTGTTGGTCAACAGTGCCGGGGTTGCGGTCGCGTCGTGCGGTCGCTGGCAAGGGTTCGTCTAGCGCTTGCAATACGGCTTCAATTTCAAGGCAAGCACGGGCATGGGCCTCGGCTGCATCGCCTTCTTTGGGTTTCGTAAGAATTTCGATTTCATTCTTAACGTGATCAAAGACGACCAGCGTGCGCGGAAACATGAAACGGAAATCCGGCAGTTCATCCTCTTGCCCAGAGGGCAGGGAAATGTTCTCAAAATATTTGACGATATCAAAACCCACGTAGCCGACCGCGCCGCCAAAAGGGGGTGGTAGGGCAGATTCCGCGTCATTCACCAACGAAGATTTGCTCAATTCCGACCTCACGGCAGCAAAAGGGTCGTCGGTCTGAACTTTGCTCGTGGAGGTTGATTCGCCGGCGCGCTTCGTGCTAACCACACCGTCCTGAAGCTGAATGTCGGATTCAGGCGACAAGCCAATAAACGAATAGCGCCCCATTTGGACGCCCCGTTCAATGCTTTCAAAAAGAAAAGCACTGCCATCAGTATGGTTGGCTATGTAAGCCTGCAATTTGAGATAGACCGAGACAGGTGTTTCCAAGTCGGCCGCGATCGTCGCCCGCACAGGCACAATATGCCCAGCTGCGGTGCGGTCGACGTATTCATTTCGGGTCGGCGAAATCATCGCTTCCTCCACTATTCTGGTTCGGCGGTGTCGCTTTAGCGCACCATGTTATCCCGTATCATCTTGTTTGGCGGGCACTAAAAAACCCGCCATCGGTTGGATGCGGGTCTGCTTTCGGCTGGGTTCGTTTCAGTCTATTACTGGGGGAACCTCCCGTGGGCACAATCGCAAACATCCGCACTCTTATTCAGAGTGGACCATCGCCACGAGCGGGACCATCGTCCGCTTTGGGTAGTGGGAAAGTTTTTTTGGATATTCACAGAAGGTTCCTTTTTTAACGAACTTTATTTCTAAAATCAGGATATCGCAGTTATGCATGGATGTCAAGACGTTACCGTGATGGGCAATGATAATATCTGGCGATCGCTCTGGGAATGGTGGGCAAAAAATGCTATGCTCATGAGCACGTAAGATGCCGCTTCAGTCGGCAAAACGTCTCTAGGGGAGTAATTTTATTGACCCCCAAAACCCCAACCTCGCGGGTATTAGCTTATGTCTAGCAGTTTCGGTCGGCTCTTTCGAATCACAACTTTTGGCGAATCACACGGCGGCGGCGTAGGGGTTGTGGTGGACGGGTGCCCGCCACGCTTGGCGCTTGAGGCAGCCGATATTCAGGGTCAATTGGACCGGCGCCGGCCAGGTCAAAGCTCTTTGACGACAGATCGCCAAGAAGCCGACCAGATTGAAATTCTTTCGGGAGTCGAGTCTGGCCTTACGCTCGGCACGCCGATCGCATTGATGGCTCGAAACAAAGATCAACGTCCTGGCGATTATAGTGATCTTGCAAAGGTTCCTCGGCCGTCCCACGCTGATTTTACGTATCAAGAAAAATATGGTATCCGGTCTTCAAGCGGCGGCGGGCGCGCGTCTGCTCGCGAAACATTGGCGCGGGTTGCCGCGGGGGCCATTGCTGAACGATTTTTGGCAACCGAGTTTGGCGTACAAATTGTTGCTTGGGTTTCGCAAGTTGGCGATATCTGCGCCGAAGAGCCCGATCTCTTGCAAGTCCAACGTGAGGGAGTCGACGCGAACGACGTGCGTTGCCCTGACAGCGAAACGGCCAAAGCAATGATCACCGCCATCACCGCTGCTCGCGATGAACAAGATTCCCTTGGTGGAGTTGTCACTTGCGTTTGCCGCGGCCTGCCGGTCGGCTGGGGCGAGCCCATTTTTGACAAGCTTGACGCGCTGATGGCTCACGCGATGATGAGTTTGCCTGCGACCAAAGGGTTTGAAGTGGGGTCGGGTTTTAGCGGCACAACCATGAAGGGATCGGCTCACAACGATACTTTTGTCGCGAAAAGTAATGGCCATTTAGGCACCGCTACAAACCGAAGTGGTGGTGTGCAGGGAGGCATTTCCAACGGCGAGCCGGTCGTTTTTCGGGTCGCCTTCAAGCCGCCAGCTACTATTGGCAAAGAACAAAAGACGGCTGACTTTGAGGGCAATAGCCAAACGCTGGCGGCCAAGGGGCGTCACGATCCTTGTGTGGTGCCACGGGCGGTCCCCATTGTCGAAGCCATGGCAGCTCTGGTGCTGGCAGACTTCGCGCTCATTCAAAGATCCCGCAGCTAAAAAAGAGGGCCGCGATAGCGCGGCCCTTCATCACAAATCGGAAATGAGCAGAGAGCTTAGTTCCCTTTGGGATGCTCGCCGCCCGAAGGGTGCTCACCTTTGGGGTGCTCATCGTGACTGTGGTTTCCCATCAGCGCCATCTCTTTGTTGTTTGTATCAGTCATTTCGTGAATACGCTTCACAACTGCTTTATCATCAGAAGTCATGAGAGTGACGGTAGCTGCGTCGCCTTCGACTGTTTCCATGTTTACGCCGCTCATCATTAAGGCGCCGTAAGCTTGGCAATGGCCGCACATGTTGGCTTCCATCGGGTTGATTTTACCGGTTTGCATTTCTTCGCCTGTGGCTTCCATCTTTTTCGTCGCGGTTGCCATGGCCTCTTTATATTCGGCCGGCACAACCATGATGGTCACCGAACCATTGGCGGTATTGTGGCTCTCCCAGGCAGTGGCTTCCAGCATGCCGGGATCTTCGGACATGGCCTTGCAGAAAACACAATTTTCAAAATCAAACCAGCCAGACTCCGAAACCATGGAGTCGCCAGCGATGGCCAAAGAGGTGATCAGTGTCAGGGCGAAAATCAGCACTACGCTCTTTACGGCGAACTTATTCATTTCGGGCTCCTCATTCAGGGGTGAATACGCTAGTCAAAACTATACGATTGATAGCGAAAATTGCTACTTTAGATCAGGAGGGGGAGGATTCAGGAGTCGAATCGGTCTTTTTGTCCGTGGATTTGCCGTTGCGAGCGGATTTATGTTTCTGAGTTGCTCTTCGGCCAGCTTTGCGCAACTGAATGCGCTCCAGTTCTGTGCGCAGGTCTTCTAGGGCCAATCCACGTTTGATTTCGCCATCGACGACAACACTGATGGCGCGGGTTTCTTCTGAAACGACAATGACGATGGCATCGCATTGTTCGCTCATGCCGATGGCCGCGCGATGGCGGGTGCCCAAAACGTAGCCCAATTCTTCGCGTTCGGTTATCGGCAATATTACCGAGGCGGCAGCAATCTTCCCTTGGCTTATAATCACCGCGCCGTCGTGCAGAGGTCCGGGAACCGTGAATATCGCTTCGATAGTCGCCGCGGTGATGTCCGCATCCAGCGAGACTCCTTTTTTGATCCAATTGTTCAGACGCACTTCACGTTCGATGACAATCAGTGCGCCGAGACCGCGCTTGGACATCCGGCGCACGGCCTGGAGCAACTCTTCTTCTTGGGGGATTTCATCAACATTGCCAAACAGCCCAAGACCGCGGCGCATACCGAGATTGGTCAATGCCGAACGCAATTCTGGTTGGAAAACGATGATGAAGGCGATCACCCAGACCGTTTGCAGCGTGCCTATTATTTGGCCCACAACGATCATGCCGAGACTGCGGGCCAAAAAGGAAAGCAACAGCAGCAATCCTAAACCCACAAACATCTGAATCACCCGAGTGTCTTTAATAAACACGATCAGGCGATACAACAAATAGGCCACGATGAGGATATCGAGGACGTCGATGATTGGGCTGTTGGCTATGCTTTCCCACATGATGGAGATAACCTAGCATCACCGTGCTCGTTGCTCAAGCATGGATGTGCGATTGTGCAACTGATTGTGTAACTGAAGGGGAACGGAATGACCTAAAGCTTATTCGGTTTCGGTACCATTCATGGCGATGGCGCTCATCACTTCAAGATATTGCACCGTTTCTGCCACATCGTGCACCCGCACGACCGAGGCCCCGGCTTGCCAAGCGCAGGTTAACGCGGCCAAGCTGCCCGGTAGCCGGTCCGCCGTCTCTGCTCCTGTGATCTCGCCGATAAACCGTTTGCGACTGACGCCAAGCAAATGAGGCCTGCCTGCCGTCGCCTCCTTGAGGCGTTGCAAAAGCGCAAGGTTATGGGCGCGTGTTTTGCCGAAACCTATGCCTGGGTCTACCAGTATGCGGTTTGGATTGATTCCGGCTTCTTCAGCCAAACCGGCTCGCGATGACAGCCATTCAGCAATCTCTCGAACCGGGTCCTGATATTGAGGGGACTGTTGCATTGATTTTGGATCGCCTTGCCTGTGCATCAAGACAATCCCGCATTCTTGCAGGGCGACCAATTCGAACATGCCGGGGTCTTGGCCGCCGGTGATGTCGTTGATCACGCAGGGTGAGATCCCCAAGGCCTGGCGCGCAACACCTGTGCGGAAAGTATCTACGCTTAATGGTGTGTCAGTCGCTTTGGCCAGAGCAGAGAGAACAGGCAACAATCGATCAGCTTCTTCTTGTGCAGTGACCGACTCGGCTCCTGGTCGCGACGAAGCAGCGCCCAAATCCAATATGTCGGCTCCGGCGTTGACCATGGCCATGCCTTTTGCCACCGCAGATTCAATGTCACCAGCGCGGCTATCCGGATGGAAACTGTCGGGCGTCAGGTTCAGAACACCCATAACCAAGGGGCGGCCGGGCGGCGTTAGCACATGTTGGCCAACGTCCCAAGGAGGCGCGACAAAGGGGGCCGTTTGGCCCCCTGGAGTCGATTCATGATGCGAAGAGTGGCTCACGAAGATTCCGGTTTCTCACTGTCGTTGTCTTCATCGGAAACCGCGGGAGGCTCGACCTCGGTTGTCGGTTGGCTAGCCACTGTTTCGTCATCTGAAACCAAGGGCTTGTCATCTGAAACCAAGGGCTTGTCATCTGAAACACTGTGGTCAACTTCAAGAACTACCGCCGGCAATTCTTTGTCTTCCATCAGCATCTTAAATTCTTCGCCATCGATCGTTTCGCGTTCGAGGAGAGCGGCGGTTACCGATTCAACGTACTCGCGTTTTCCATCGAGAATTTTGCGTGCGCGTTGTAATTGTTCGTCCACAATGCGCTGCACTTCGCCATCGATGTCTTGCAACGTTTTTTCGCTGTGCGTGGTTCGGCTTCCGTAGTCACGTCCCAAGAATACCTGGCCACCACCTTCTTGGTAGGAAATAGGTCCCATCTTCTCGCTCATGCCAAGTTGGGTAACCATCGTGCGAGCCATGGATGTGACTTGTTGGATGTCCGAAGATGCCCCTGAGCCAATTTTGCCCAAAAAGAGCTCTTCAGCCACACGTCCACCCAAAGACATGCAGATCTTGTCCAAGAACTTCTGCTCGTCCATGGTGTACTGGTCTTCTGTGGGCAAAGAAAAGGTGATGCCCAACGCGCGTCCGCGAGGAATAATGGTGACTTTGTGCACAGGGTCGCACTCTTCGCAGAAATAGGAGGCGACAGCATGTCCAGCTTCGTGATAAGCCGTTTCCTTTTTGACTTGGTCAGTAAAGACGCGGCTGCGACGCTCGGGTCCGATCATGACTTTTTCTTTGGCGTCTTCAAAGTCATCCATCGTTACGGCATCGCGATTTTTACGGGCAGCCATGAGGGCAGCCTCATTGACCAGATTCTCCAAGTCAGCCCCAGCCATCCCTGGCGTTCCGGCAGCTATTTTTTGAGTAGAAACTGACTTGTCAATGAAGGGCAATTTTTTCATGTGAACTTCAAGAATCGCCTTACGGCCAACAATGTCGGGCAAGTCGACCACAACTTGACGGTCGAAGCGACCGGGACGCAAGAGGGCCGGATCTAACACGTCGGCTCGGTTAGTGGCGGCTAATAGAATCACGCCTTCGTTGGATTCAAAGCCGTCCATTTCTACCAGCAGCTGGTTCAACGTTTGTTCACGTTCGTCGTGACCACCGCCGAGGCCAGCGCCACGATGGCGACCAACAGCGTCGATTTCGTCGATGAAGATGATACACGGAGCGTTCTTCTTACCTTGTTCGAACAGGTCACGCACTCGGCTTGCACCAACTCCGACAAACATTTCCACAAAGTCAGAACCGCTCATACTGAAGAACGGGACTTGAGCTTCGCCAGCCACGGCGCGGCCTAAAAGGGTTTTACCGGTTCCTGGTTCGCCCACGAGCAATGCGCCTTTGGGGATACGACCACCCAAGCGTTGGTACTTTTGCGGTGAACGCAGGAAGTCGATGATTTCTTGCAGTTCGTATTTGGCTTCGTCGCACCCTGCCACGTCTTCGAAGGTGACTTCGGGTTGGTCAACGTCAAACAGCTTGGCTTTTGATTTGCCGAAACTGAAAGCCTTGTTGCCGCCGCCTTGCATCTGGCGCAGAAAGAAGAGCCACAGGGCGAGGATCAAAAGGAAGGGCAAATAGTAGGTGAGAAAATGCGCCCACCAGTTGGTGCGCAAAGGTTCGCCTATTAATGATGCTTCCGGATTGCTGATTGAAATCCATTCGGCAAAGTCATCACGGTCCGATAGCAGGCGCGTGTGGAACTTGTCCACTTCTTGCAGCGTGCCGTCTTTGACTGTCAGCGCGGTCTTTTCACGCAACTCGCCATTGAGGTCCAGATTGGTTTTGGCGATGCTGCGCAGATTTCCCGATTCCACTTGCTCGCGGAAGGCCGAGTAGGTGATTTCGTGGATCGTCGAGCGATCGACATACATCATCTGGTAAACCAAAAAGACGAGGAAGACCAACAGGATCCAGAAGCCGGCAGTTTTGCCGGGGAACTGGGGGGTCTTAGGGCCTTGTTTGGATCCCTTGTCAGAGCGTTTGTCTGACGATTTTTTCTGCGGACCGGATTTTTTGTCGCCGGATTTCGGACTCATCTATAGTCTTCCCTTGTTGGATCCAGTTCTGTCATCGTGCTGTCGCCATTTCTCCTGACGACAGAGATAGTAACTCTCTGGGGTGAGGACGGCAACATCCGGGTTCGCTCGTCGCGCACCAAGCCGACCACCCACAAAATACCCTCATCATCGCAAACCACCAGCGCCCCCGGCCGGGCTGACTTGCTGAGGCGGTGTTCGCGAAACAGATCGCTCAGTTTTTTGGTTCCCTGCAAGCCTAACGGACGGCATCGGTCCCCTGTGCGCCAGTTGCGCACCCTTACCCTACCTTTCAGAGCGGCGGCCGGACAGCTCAGGAGCCAGGTGGCTTCATCTGACAGCTCGCCGATACCCTGGTCAGGCTCGGGCTCATCATTCTGATCGATACTTATACGATAGTCAGCGGCAACACGCAGCTCAGGGCCCGATGTTGCATCACCAAGGCATTTGAGCTGGTCGAAATCGCGCTGCAGGACCACCTCGCCGGGCAGGTCCATTGTTGAACCAGAAGTGCCTACCCGCAACCATTGGATAATATTTTCCAGGTGGACACGTTCGAGATCGGCAACACAATAGCCTGCTAACCAAGTTCTCAGAACGCGCCGAGCTTTCGGCAGATCCAATTTTAGCAACGTTTTGACCCTGAGGTCGCCGGCTTCAGTGCGGCAATCGGCCAGCCACTGAGAGGTCAGTTCGATCAGTAACTCGGCGTCGTCATTCCAGAGAGAAGCCAGTCGGGCCGGGCCTTGCTCGCACCCTGCGCCAAAGATTTCGCGCGCCAGCGGCAGAAGTTCTCGGCGCAAACGAGCGCGCTGGTTATCGCCCGAGATGTTGCTGGAGTCCGTGCGCCAGGGTTGGCCTGAGGCTTCCAAAAACCTCAAAATTTCGGTGCGTTCGAATTCCAGGAGGGGGTGTAGCCACCGGCCGTCTCGGGGCAGGATTCCACGCATTCCCTCCGTTCCGGTGCCCCGAAAAAGGCGCATCAACACGGTTTCTACTTGGTCATCGCG
Organism: Candidatus Krumholzibacteriia bacterium; assembly: GCA_047639735.1. Classification (GTDB taxonomy): domain Bacteria; phylum Krumholzibacteriota; class Krumholzibacteriia; order LZORAL124-64-63; family LZORAL124-64-63; genus JAGRNP01. The sequence continues at coordinate 15,897 of JBLIOK010000017.1, forward strand.
ATGGTGTCCAGTGGCGATCCAGTCCATCTTGTCGTCAGAGGCAAGGATGCCTTCGCAAAATTGCCGCCGCAAATGCCTTCCCGCCTCTTCAAGGCCATGTCCTCGTTGGCGTGAAAGAGCCCGAGGGTCAGCGGCTTCGGTATAAAACGGGATACCAAGGCGATGGCAAAGGTCACGGCAAAACTCTGTGTCCGCATCGGCGTCGGCGCCTCGCATTTGGTGGTTGAGGTGGGCGGCGGCGACCGGTCTTTTGGTCTGCTGGGCCCAATGATGCGCGCCCAAAAGAGTGGCGACAGAATCAGGCCCACCGCTGAGAGCGACTAAAATCCCTGTACCGTCGTCCGGTACCAACGAAGACAGATTGCTTTGCATGCGGGATAAAAAATCGATCTGAGCCACGGATTCTCCGCTCGGCGACTTGGTATAAAACGCAAATATCAGGCTCGAGGTGAATCTTACAGTGTATTTAGGCAGAGAAGTGAATGGTAGCGGCTCAGGGATTCGAACCCCGGACACTCGGATTATGATTCCGATGCTCTAACCAACTGAGCTAAGCCGCCACCTTCAATATCGAGCCCGATTTGCGGGCAGGCAGGCAATTTATCGCCTCATGGTCACCTTGTCAAGAAGCTCAGATCGGGCTATTGTCGCCTCAAATACTGAATGCGTTGCCGACAGAAGGACATAGGCGCCATGTTTGAACAATACCCACCCCAGCCGGGTACGGAAATCAGATCAGATCAGGTCTCGATGGAGCCCTTGGCAGGGCAGACCATTGCGATTATTGGATACGGCACCATGGGGCGAGCTCAAGCCTTGAATTTGCAGCGCAGCGGTTGCCAAGTGGTGGTCGGCAGCCGAGCGGATTCGAAAACTGCCGAGCTCGCTCGATCTGAAAAACAAACCGTTTTGGGCCTCGCGGACGCCGTTTCTAAAGCGGACGTCGTGATGCTGATGTTGCCTGATGAAGCAATGGCCGAGGTTTATCAAGAGCACGTCGCCCCGAATTTGAAAGCTGGCGCGGCCTTGGGTTTTGCTCATGGTTTTGCCATTGCTTTTGACCAAATAAAACCACCTCACGGCAGTCGCTGTTTCTTGGTGGCGCCCAAGTCGCAGGGAGACATGTTACTCAAGGCCCACGCAGCCGGCGGCGTGGTGCCAGGTTTGATTGCCGTGACGGACGATGCCCCTGACGAGACTTGGGACCTGGCCGCAGCCTATGCGTTGGCGGTGGGATGTGTTTCTGGTGGCGCCTTTGTCACGACATTTCGCAACGAATGCATCAGCGATCAATTTGGGGAACAAGTCGTGTTGTGCGGGGGTGTGGTTGACTTGGTCAAAGCAGCTTTCGACATCATGGTCAAGGCGGGGTACGGTGAAGAAAACGCCTACTTCGAATGCGTACACGAACTCAAGTTGATCACTGATTTACTGCACCAACACGGTGTAGATGGCATGCGCAGCCGGATCAGTGGCACTGCGGCCTATGGCGGTTTGACGCGGGGACCAGAGGTGGTTGATGAAAGCGTGCGCGACCGGATGCGCAAAGTTTTGCAAGACATTGAAAGCGGGGCGTTTGCTCGCGAATTCCTGAGCGAGCATCAGAAAACGAAGAAACTTGCGGAGCAAGAGGCGGCTGGCAGCCTGGCCCAGGTTGGGCGAAAAATGTTGCCACGTTTGCATCCCGAAAACGAATAAGTTCGAACGGAAAGGCTGATCATGAACGATCATTTTTTGGGGCGATTGATTGATGT
>JBLIOK010000018.1:0-17610 GCA_047639735.1 Candidatus Krumholzibacteriia bacterium
GGTGAAAATGGGCAGCGGTTGCCACGCCTTGGTATCGACATGCACGCACAAACCGTCAGGCACAACGCGTGGAATATTATCCGTAAACCCGCCGCCCGTAATGTGACACAACCCGTGCACCGCTTCCCTACCAAAAGTGCTCCACATAGCGCGCACTGGTTCGAGATAGCTGCGATGAACGGCCAAGAGAGCGTCGCCAATGGAAGCGCCCTGCAGCGCGTCCGGCGTATCGGTAACGCTGAAGCCACCCTTATCAAACAACGCGGCTCTCGCTAACGAATAGCCGTTGGTGTGCAATCCTGTGCTTGGTAAGCCCCATACTTTGTCACCAGCGGCGATTCGAGAACCGTCGATGACGTCCTCTTCACGGACTCGCCCTACAATGGTGCCGGCCAGATCAAATTCACCTGCGCCGTAAACGCCCGGCATTTCGGCTGTTTCGCCGCCCAATAACGCTGCGCCGTTTTCACGGCAGCCGATGGCGAAGCCTTCGATGATTTGGGGCAGAACATCTTCTTCAAGTTTTGCGGTAGCAAAATAGTCGAGGAAAAAGAGCGGCTCGGCACCTTGGACCAAAATATCATCAACACAATGGTTAACCAGATCCTGCCCCACCGTGTCGTAGCGGCCCGCCATGCGAGCAATCATCACTTTGGTGCCCACGCCATCGACGCTCGCAACCATTAACGGTTCGCCGGGTGCCGCTTGAAATAATCCACCAAAGGCGCCCAGTTCATTTTTCACGCGCTTGTCCCAAGTCGAACGCACCGCTTCTTTGCTGCGGGCCAAAGCGCGGGTAGCGGCGTCGATATTCACTCCGCTGTCGGCGTATTTCATGCGGGTCCTCCGGTCGATGGACAAACGTTTGCACCAAGAATTCGATCAGCTGTGCAGATGATAATTGTCAACCTGGCAGGGTTCAAGGCCGGGCAATAGATATCAGCGACTTGGCCGCTTGCGCGCCGCTCGCTCTTATCGAAATAACTTCAAGCATGGCTACTAATCTATTTCAGAGAAGTCCTTTAAGCCATGCAACGACAATCTGCGGTTCAAGGCATCGAGGACTGAATAAACCGCAGCTTGGGGCCGGTGGTATCCGGCGCGACAGGTGCCAAACAGGGTGGTGCCTTGACGCCCTTCCACCAATTCGATCGCCGAAACGACAACGGTTTCGCCGCCGATGTGTTCGATGCGAACTTCTTTCAGATTCAACAACAAGGGATCGGCAATCAGTTGAGCCACCGCCAGCACCGTTGCTTCGGCAACCAGGCGCAGATCGCTGCCTTCATGATTGGGGCCGTCTTGGTAGCCATGGACTTGCAGTTCCCCCACTCGTAAGACGACTTCGGCTTCGAGAATCATCTCAGAAGCCACCACGGTGACCTCTTCACAGATGACGCGGGTATCTATGTCTTCGGCGACGAGAATTGCCGGAATAGGCGCAGGTAGATCATCGGGTACGGCCTCTACAGATGCTTGGCTTTCCTCGAATGCGTCGCTGTCTTCAGGCAGTTCGAGTTCATCATCGACTGGCTCTTTACTTGGAGGGTGGAACGAGACCGCTGACTCCGTGGGTTGACCATTATCAACCACCTGGACCACACCGATCTTTTTATAGTACACATCAACGTCGAGGCGAGCTTTGAGCAAGCTCTCCACATCGCGCACCACGTGGCGTGGATCCCGGTCCATACCAGCGACGACATGAACGCCCCCGATTTCGCCTTCATCGTCAATATCAATTTTACACTGCAAGACGCCGTTGATTTGACAAATCCACCGCTCTGCATCGGACACCCACTCGTCGCGCCCCGTACCACCAGAATCCAAAATGTGCTCCAAAATTTTGATGTCGATCTAAATATGGGCACCAGATACTGGTGCCCATTTCTAAGAAGTTCAGATTTCAATCTTACCACAGGCTAAATCTTGTCACAAGACGCATCTTCTTTAGCGATTTAATGACATCAAGTAACCCGATGGGGCTAGGGTGTCATCATGCTTCGTAAGGTCTTTTCGCGAGAGGCGTAAGCCTCGTCATCAACCTTGAGCAAACCCTCTACGCTGAAGCCTTCCGGGCAAAAACTAGCCGTCACCGTGCCATCGACCATCGCTTGCCGGAAGAGTTCGTCGCTGCTGTCGCGCGTAGCACCGGCTTCGTAAAGGCTGCCCATGAAACCGCCGGCAAAGCAATCGCCCGCGCCTGTGGGGTCAACCACGTCGTCTAAAATAATGGCAGGCACTGACAGCACGCCTTCGGTGCCAAAGTACACGGCGCCGTGCTCGCCCTTCTTAATGATCACTCGGCTCGGACCCATTTCCCTGATAGCAGCAGCGGCATGGGCCAAACTGCGTTTGCCTGTCAACTGGCGCGCTTCACCATCATTGACCAGCAGGATATCCACTTTGCTCAATATCTTGACCAGATCATCGCGTGCAATGTCGATCCACAGATTCATGGTATCGAGAGCCACCAATTCTGGCCCAGCCATTTCATTGAACACGTGCATTTGCAAGGCCGGGTGAATATTTGCCAAGAACAAATATTTCGAATCACGCCAGGCAGCCGGAATCTCAGGCTGGAAATCTGCGAACACACCCAAGTCAGTGGCGAGGGTATCGCGTTCAATCATGTCGTCGTGATAACGACCGGCCCAATGAAAGCTTTTGCCCGGAGCCCGGGTAATACCTGAAACATCGCCACCTTGGGCAACCAACAAGTCGAGGTCTTCTTGACGAAAATCATCGCCCACTACACCAACACAACGCACGGCACCGCGGTTACGAGCGGCGACCACAAAAAAGCTGGCGCTGCCTCCGAGCTGGCGCTCGCGTTTTTCACGCGGCGTCTCGACCGTGTCATACGCAACGGAACCCACCACAACAATAGACATCTCAATCCCTCTTTTCCATGCTTTCAGGCGCTTCGACACCTAACATTTCTAAAACGGTACGCAGCACAAAACGAGTCGCTACGCTCAACTGTAATTGAGCAGCTCTCCGTTCATCCGACTGCTCCAGAATTTTCTTACACTGATTCCAAAATTGGTTATACAAGCTCGCCACGTCGTCCAGATATCCGGTCAAGCGATGAGGCTCCCGCGCGTTCGCGGCCGAAACAATCACTTGAGGCAGGCGAATCAGTTCACGAACCAAATTCCATTCGGCCTCTGCCTCCAAATTCATCATGTCTTCAACATTTGCATCAGAAACCGAAATCCCCTCACCCTCAGCTCGGCGCAACAAACTGCAGATGCGCGCGTGGGCGTATTTCACTTTCATGACCGGATTGGCATCTGATTGTTCGCGAGCCACATCCAGGTCAAAATCCAAATGGCTGTTTGGCTTGCGGGTTAAGAAAATATACTTGGCAACATCCGCCCCCACTTCATCGATCAACGAATCCATGGTCACGAACTGGCCCTTGCGCTTAGACATCTGCACATTGACGCCGCTTTCAACAAATGTCACTTGCTGCAGAATTTGCACTTCCAGCCAATCTTCGCCACAACCTAGCGACGCCATGGCGCCGGTCATCCGCGGGATGTAACCGTGGTGGTCTGGGCCCCAGAAATCGATCGCCCGCTCAAAGCCACGCTGAAACTTGTGGTAGTGATAGGCGATGTCGGCCAAGAAGTAAGTCGACATGCCATCCGAACGCACCAAAACCCGATCTTTTTCATCGCCATAGTCGGTGGAGCGGAACCAAGTCGCGCCGTCTTCTTTGAAGGTGACGCCCGCTTTATTGAGTTTCTCGAGCACGCGTTCAACCCGTTTGCTTTCGTGCAATTCGGATTCAAAATACCACGTCTCAAAACGCAAACCAAAACGCCGGCAGGTTTCGCGTTGCCAACTGAGAATTTTCATCAAGGCGTACTTGGCAAAACTGCGTACCGAATCGGCTTCGTCCATAGCACGCCAATCGTTGGCGTTGCCCGCAGGCGCGCTGATGCGCTGAAAGCTTTCGTCATCAAAGGCGGCCGAAGCCGCTTGAACAGCTTCGGTATCTTGCTCAAGCAATTCGCCCGCCATGATCTCCAGATAGGAGCCTTTGTAACCATTTTCAGGAAACTCGATCTCTTCGCCAACCAATTTCAAATAGTGCGCCCGCAAGGACTGCCCCAGCAACGTCACCTGACGACCTGCGTCATTCACATAATATTCAGCGTGAGCATCGTACCCGATGGCGTCTAAAAGGTTCACCAAGGTCATGCCAAAAACGCCGGCTCGCGCGCTCACCACATTAAGTGGTCCGGTAGGATTGGCGCTGATAAATTCGACGTTGATGCGTTTGTTGCCACCCGTCTTGATGTCCTGCAACGCACCGTCAGGATCGAGCACCTTTAGCAAAAGGCTCAGCTGGAATTCCCGGGAGATCCGGAAGTTAATAAAGCCAGGCCCTGCAATCTCTACTGACTCGATGATGTCCTTGGGAAATGAAACATCGGCAGCGATTTCACCAGCCAATTCTCGCGGCTTCCGGCCTAGGCGGCCACCTAACATCAAAGCCAAATTGGTGCTCAAATCACCATGGCTGCGGTCGCGTGGCTTTTCCAAATCAATGGAGATGTCTTCTTCGAAAATGCCGTGCTTCTCAATGGCGGCGAAGAGTCCTTTTCTCAGCAGATCTTCAATCATGGGCTTCCGTCCCTAAACCGCAGAGTCGGGATTTCCGACCGGCAGGTTAAAATTCAAATCGCTGTGCCGAGCGGCCACTGACGCTGCTTCAAAATGAGCTGGCGCAATCTCCAACTGGGGCGCGTCACCCCACAACCGTTCCAAATTGTAGTAGTCACGGGCATCGGATTTAAAAATATGGATCACCACATCAAAGAAATCCAACAAAGCCCAGCGCCCATCCGTCATGCCTTCCAGCCCATTCGGCTTGTGGCCCGCACCGGCTAGCTGGGTGTGCACGTGTTTGGCCAAAGCACTGATTTGATTGCTGCTTTGCCCCGTGCAAATCACGTAAAATTCACACACATCTGAACGGCCACGCAAGTCGATCACCGTCAGGTCCAAACCAAGTTTTTCCATCAAGTGCCAGGCCGCGCGTTCGGCTAAGGCAAAAGCAGACGTGTCGTCTGGTATCGTCATCGCAGGCTTCGGCGTTGGCGTGTTTTCTTCAGGCGTTTTTTCGACATTAACTTCAGACATCAAGCAATCCTATCAGTTCAACCGGTTTATCACGTACTCGACCGCTACGGCCAAGAGATCTTTTTGCGGCCCAGAGGCCACTTGCGACAATGCGCTTTTGGCTTCGTCACCAAATTGACGCGCTTTTTCAAAGGAATAATCAACGCCACCACAATCGGTGACAAACTGCTTCACTTCTGGCCAGCAGGCGGCCCGATCGGTAGCTTCGCGCAACTTGGCCAACTCGCCAATACGCATTTTGGTGGCCTCGTCGGCATTGCGCCAAGCGGCAATCAAAGGCAAAGTGATGCGCCCCTCTTCCCAATCCTGGCCCGTCGGTTTGCCCAAACGACGCTCATCACCCAGATAATCGAAGATGTCATCGGTGATCTGAAAGACGAGACCCGTTTTGGCACCAAACTCGCCAAATTCATCTTCGTGCGAGGCCAACCGACTATTGAACGAGACACCAATGCGACAACTGTTTTCAATCAACGATGCCGTCTTTTGGTAGATAATTTGCTGGTAGCGTTCTTCGGTAATTTGCATATCAAACCGGTGCTGCAACTGGAGCATTTCGGCTTCACTCATCAAGACCGTGGTGTATGAGAGCAATTCTACGGCACGGTGCAAGCCAGCCAAGCACAACGTGTGCAGCGCTTTGCTATAAAGATAATCGCCCATAATCAGGGCCGCGCTTTGACCGTACTTCGCATTAACTGAAGGCAGACCACGGCGTGTCTCTGCTTCGTCGATGAAATCATCGTGGACCAAGGTCGCTGTGTGAACCAGTTCCACACTGGCGGCTGCCGCAATAGCGCCCTTTGAAAATCCACTGCCTTCATCCTCTTGAGCCGCCAACAACAGCAAAGTTGGGCGAAAGCGTTTGCTTTTGCCTTGTCGAATATGATTACAGATATCAGCGGTCAGCGGGCTATCACCGTTGGTGATGCGGCGGAACTCAGTGTCCACCTGCTTAAGCGCCGGACCAATCTTCTTCTGCAAGGTCATCAGCTTAATTCGTTCGCGATCAACAAGTCCCATGCAAATTCACTTTCAACTTTATGCGCAGCCTTTCAGGCCGACAAATCCGTGTTTAGTCCTCAAATATTCCCTTTGAAATCGACATGTCAATGTCCATTCCCTTAGCTACCTGCCCTTATTCATCTGAATCGCTGTCTTCAGAGTCGGCGGATTTCTTTTTGTTGCGCACGACAACAATCGAAACCAACACTGAACCAATGTACAGGAGCAGCACCGGCCCTGCCATCATGACCTGACTAACGACGTCAGGCGGGGTTAAAACCGCCGAAAGACCCGCAATCGCAATCACAGCGTAACGCCAGGTGCGCAGCAAAACACGCGGGTTAACAATGCCCAAGACGCTCAAAAAGAGCACCAACAGTGGGAGCTCAAAAACCAACCCAAAGGCAAGACAGAGCCGACTCACAAAGGCAAAATATGGCCCCACGCCGATCAGAGGCGAAAGATTCTCGGTCCCGAAGCTGAGCAAGAAGGTCATCACCTGGGGAATAACCACCAGGAAAGCAAATGACACGCCCAGATAAAACAAGATTGTCGTCGCCAGAATCAGCGGCGTCACCACCTTGCGCTCTTGCTTATACAAGCCGGGCAGCACAAAGCTATAGATCTTAAAAAAGATGAAGGGCGCTACTACAAAAAATCCTACCACAGCGGCGAGCTTGAGCCGGGTTAAAAAAGCTTCATTGGGGGCCGTAAAATAAATACCTTCATTTTCAATCGGCCGGATCAAGATATCCAACAGATCAGCTGACCAAAACCAGCACAAGATGGTGGCCGCCACCGCCGCAATAGAACTGTGAATCAATACCGTGCGCAACTCGTCTAAATGGTCCAAGAGCCCCATGCGATCTTCGACCGGAGGGTCCGGCTCAGAGGGGGGCGAATCGTCGGCCGCCCCCAAATCATCAAATCCAACCTGGTCACGTGGTCCCGTAAAATCAGTGGGTTCCTCGTCGGGAGGATCGTTGACGGTGCTCACGATTCGTCATCCTCGGCATGCATGTCGCGCAACAAGTCAAAGAATTCATTCACACTTTGGAAGCTGCGATAGACCGAAGCAAAGCGTACGTAAGCGACTTGGTCAAGACCACGTAATTCTTCCAAAACCAGACGCCCAATGGATTCACTCGGCACTTCGCGTCGGCCGCTGCTCGCCAACTTTGACTCAACTTTATCAACAATAATCTCGATATCTTCCAATGACACAGGACGCTTTTCACAAGCCTTGGTCACTCCAGTGATCACTTTTGCCCGATTATAAGCAACCGTGTGACCGCCACGTTTAGCCACCAGCACGGGCCGGGTTTCCAAAGCCTCGTAGGTCGTGTAGCGTTCTTCACAGGCCAAGCATTCGCGACGCCGGCGCACTGCTCGGCCATCACGCACAGCGCGACTGTCGACAACTTTATCATCTTCACTGCCGCAGGCGGGACATTTCACAATTTACTCCATGCCCGGATACAAGGGGAAGGCAGCGCACAATTCCTCTGACTCTTTACGCAACCCAGCCAAAGCATCGTCATTTTCTTTGTTTTGAACAGCGCGATCGATGATGCTCGCAATCGTCTGCATCTGTTCGACTCCCATACCGCGGGTAGTCAGGGCAGGTGTCCCCAAGCGCACGCCGCTGGTCACAAAAGGGCTCTCTTGATCAAACGGCACAGCGTTCTTGTTACACGTGATGCCCACGTGTTCGAGCAACGCTTCCATGTCTTTACCCGTCAAACCCTTGTTCGTGGTGTTGATCAACAACAAATGATTGTCGGTGCCACCGCTGACCAGATGAAAGCCACGTTCAAGCAAGGATTCCCCTAGCCCCCGAGCGTTGTCCACCATCGCCTGGGCGTAAACCTTAAAATCATCCTGCATGCACTCTTTAAAACAAACCGCTTTCGCTGCCACCATGTGCATCAACGGCCCGCCCTGGATGCCCGGAAAATTCATTTTATTGATGCTTTTGAAGTGTTCTTTCCGGCTAAGGACCAATCCACCACGCGGACCACGCAAAGTCTTGTGTGTCGTCGTTGTCACCACATCGCAATGGGGAACCGGACTAGGGTGCACACCGCCAGCCACCAGGCCTGCGATATGAGCCATGTCAAACATCAGGATGGCACCAATTTCGTCGGCTACGCTGCGCAAAATTTCATAGTCCCAGAATCGAGGGTAGGCGCTCGCGCCGCCCACGAGCATTTTTGGTTTTTCCAACAAGGCTTGTTCACGCAACTTGTCATAGTCGATCAATTCCGTTTCGCGATCCACTTCGTAATGTTTTGCTTCGAACAATAACCCCGAAAAATTGACCGGATGGCCATGGGTCAGATGACCACCGTGACTCAAACTCAAGCCCATGATTTTATCACCGGGTTTCAGAAAAGAAAGATACGCGGTCATGTTTGCCGTACTGCCACTGTGAGGCTGCACGTTAGCGCGTTCAGCACCAAACAGCTCCATCGCCCGGCGCTTTGCCAGTCGCTCCGCTTCATCCACAAACTCGCATCCGCCATAGTAGCGTTTGCCCGGATACCCTTCCGCGTACTTGTTGGTCAGAGTAGAGCCCATGGTTTCCATCACCGCACGGCTCGTGAAATTCTCGCTGGCAATCATTTCCAGCTGGGTCCGTTGACGACCCAATTCCTGGTCCAAAATTCCAGCGATTTCTGGGTCTGTGCTGCGCACTTCGTCGTACATGCTATTTACTCCAGCGTGAGATGATTGGCTTCGTAATCTGTAATAATGGCCACACGATCAGCGTGCCGGCCTCCTTCAAAATCTGTTTCTAGCCAGGCTTCGGTCAGCGACCAGGCACCAGCTGGGTCAAGCGCATCGGCACTCAGGCAAAGAACATTGCTGTTGTTATGGCAACGTGTCGTTCGCGCTTGATCTGCTGTGAAGCAAAGCGAAGCTCGCACGCCTTTGACTTTGTTAGCAGCTATGCTCATCCCGATGCCCGAACCACAGATCAATACCCCACCTTGCGCTTTTCCACGTGCTACTAATTCCGCTACCGCCAAGGCGGCGTCTGGATAGTCGGCCGAGTCAGCGCTTGCGCACCCACAATCCCGCACTTCAACCCCTTGCTCTCGCAACGCCGCAGCGATGAATTCTTTTTGCGCAAAACCGCGGTGGTCAGATCCGATGGCGATGATCATTTCAGCGACTCCCGTTTCGAATCAGTTTCGTTCGATTCCGCAATCTCCATAAAAGTGGCGGACCATTCGTCTAACAAACGATCGATCTGGTCCCCGCAGACAAAATACTCATCGCGTGGCCAACCGTAGGGATCATCCACATCCTCCACTTCAGGCGAATGTTGATGCTTTTGCAAATCAAAGCCCGGAGCCCCAATGATACCGAGGTGCCCATGCAATTCATCGCCGAAGCGACTGCGAGCAATGGCGCCTTGGCTGCGAGTCATGGCAATCAGCCAAGTGGCATCAGCCAGCACTTCTGCATCCACAGACCGAGGGGTATGGCCGTCCAGCGAGGCCCCTTTACCAGCTGCGAATTCGATAGAGAACTCCGAAGTGGGTAGGCCATGGTCAGCCTCCAAGCCTACCGAAGAAAAAGCCAAGCCAAGATGCCCAAATTTTTGGCGCGCCAAGGCCTCGGCCAATGGGCTCCGACAAATGTTCCCTAAACACAAAAACACGATCTGGGCTGTCATGGCAGCATTTCCTCCGACTTTAATAATTCCAAAAATAGACCCCACACCCATGGGCGTCAAGAGTGCCGCGCTCGTTACCCGTGCTTATTATCAGCCCAATTCGAACGGCTCGGGCCCTGGTCGCAATACTCGAAACGGATCGCTGGTCAAATCCACCAAGGCACTGGCTTTTGGTGCGACCGGTCTTTCGCTCAATCCTTGCCAGACACCGTCAACCCCCCGCTCAAACAACCCCGCTGCATGCTCTAGCGAAAGGGAAGCCGGCTCCCCCGCACGGTTGGCGCTGGTCGACACCAAAGGAACGCCCACTTGGTGTATCAGGTCACACAGATCAGGCCGTCGGGGTACACGCACCGCCAAAGTGCTCCGTCCGCCTTTGACAAGCGCAGCCAACTGCGCTCCGGCAGGCAAAATGAAAGAGAAAGGGCCCGGCCAACAAGTTTGGCAGGCAGCTCCTTGCGCCTCGGTTAGCACGCCCAGCACTGTTGCTGCTTGCGCATACGATCCCGCCAAAACCAGCAATGATTTATCAGCCTCTCGTCCCTTTAGCGCGATAATTTTAGCAACGGCCTCGGGATTATCCGCACGGCAATGCAGTCCCGGCAAAGTGTCGGTAGACATCAGCAAAACAGCACCTGCCTTCAGGTGCTGCACTGCTTTATTTATATTCAGATAAACAAGGGCCACTATCAGCTACCGCCCTCGGCCATCTCCTGCCGAAAAGCGTCGACAGCAGCGGCAACTTCTTTGTCGGCAATGGCGACCATGCGCGCCGCCAAGCAAGCGGCATTTCGCGCACCTGCGCTGCCAATGGCCACACAAGCGACCGGCACACCCGGCGGCATCTGGACAATGGACAACAAAGCGTCAACGCCCGCCAGCGCACCACTAGCGACGGGAACCCCAATAACAGGCTTAGCCGTCATCGAAGCCACCACGCCGGGCAAGTGAGCTGCCATGCCAGCAACGGCCACATACACTTCGGTGCCGCCCTCGTCCGCCTTTTTAACGATACGACCAAGCTTCTCCGGTTGGCGATGAGCTGAAGCAATTTCGACTTCGTGACTCAAACCAAAACGGTCTAGCAAGGGCAACATCTTTTCGATCACAGGCAAATCCGAGGCGCTTCCTAAAAGAACCATGACTCGCGGGGCACCGGGCTTTGATTGTTTAGCCATTTTCATTCTCCTGTTGCGCCGATATCACGGCGAAAAGTCAATCCCTCAAAGTGCGTGTCTTCTAAAATACCATAGGCCGCTGCGCGGGCAGAACTCAAATCATCGCCCATGCCAACGGCGCCCAAAACTCGACCGCCATTGGTGACCAATTCCTTATTCACGAGAAGAGTGCCTGCTTGGATCAACCATTGGTCGACACTTTGCTCCGATGGCAAGGTTAATGGGCGGCCCTTGTCATAGTGCCCCGGATAGCCGTCGGCCGCGCCGACAACAACGACACAGTGTTTGTCCCAACGGGTAACGCCAGCCCCCGCCCAATCAGCGGGCATGCCGTCCGACCCTTCATGAAAACCTTGCAGGTATTGCCCAAGCAGTCCTTGCGCTGTGCTCAGGCACAATTCAAAAAAGTCGCCACGCAAAAGCGGCAACACAACCTGGGTTTCTGGGTCACCAAATCGGCAATTGAATTCCAACACCTGAGGACCGGACTCGGTCAGCATTATTCCAGCATAAAGCACGCCACGAAATGGGATATCGCGCCGTCGCAATTCGGCCAAGGTCGGCAGAACAACACGTGCGTCGATTTCAGCGTACAATTCGAGCGGCAATTCCACCGGAGCAAATGCGCCCATGCCACCGGTATTCGGTCCAGTGTCCTGCTCGCCAATTCGTTTGTGATCACGGCTTGGCGCCAACAGACAATAGTCTTGGCCATCCGTCACAATCAGCACCGAAAGTTCAGGTCCAAAGATACACGTTTCCATCAAGATCCGCAGACCGGCACCACCGAAACGCTGGTCATCCAAACACTCGGCAATAAATTCGGCAGCTTCCTTGCGAGTCGAACAAACCGCCACGCCCTTGCCTTGAGCCGCCCCTGTCGCCTTGATCACGACCGGCAATTCCACCTGATCAAGATGCTGCAAGGCCGCGTCGGTGCTGCTAAAAGCGTGATAATGAGGAGTGGGAACACCGGCACTGGCCAGCACTTCTTTGGCAAACTCTTTATCGCCTTCGAGTTTGGCGCCCATGGCGCCTGGCCCAAAGACGGCAATTTCAGCTTTGTGCAGCTGATCGGCCAGTCCCGCAATCAAAGGGTCTTCCGGCCCAATGATCACCAAATCAATTTTCTTGTCCCGACAGAATCGGACCACACTAGCGGAGTCCATGGGATCCAAATCAACATTGGTCGCGAATTCAGCCGTACCGGGATTGCCTGGTCCCGCGTAAATCTTTGGCTCTTGGGGAGATTTCGCGAGTTGGCGCGCGATGGCGTGTTCACGGCCTCCGGACCCGACCACCAAAACCGATTTGCTTCCCTGCCCTTGACCCGTCATGGGTTGATCCCTCCTGTTATCCAGCGATGATACGCGTGCCCGCCTTGTGGGAAACCGCGTCGAGCAAATATTGCGGCGAAGTGATCATGACTTCTTTGCCGCCATTGGCCAAAAACGAGATGGCCGCTTCAATTTTTGGCCCCATACTGCCTACCGGGAACTCGCCGTCGTCCAACATTTTCTGCGCGCGACTGGCGGTCAGAACGTCGAGGGCTTCTTCATCAGGTTGGCCAAAACGCGCAAAGACTTGATCGACTTGGGTGATGATCAACAACGCGTCGGCCTCGATCAATTGACCCAACAAATCACTGGCCCGATCTTTGTCGATCACCGCGTCACAACCAGAGAGCATGCCATCAGCATCGCGGAGTACCGGCACGCCACCACCCCCAGTTGCGATGACCAACGCTCCGGAAGCAACCAGTGTTTTGATCGCTTCCCATTCGATCACTTCAACCGGCATAGGGCTGGGCACGACTCGGCGATAGCCACGGTTAGCATCTTTGACAATCGTCCAACCATTTTCTGCGCGCATTTTCTGCGCACCCTCTTCATCATAAAACGGTCCAATAGGTTTGGTTGGGTTCGCAAAAGCCGGATCGTTTTCATCCACCAGAACCTGAGTCACGATCGATGCCACCGGCGTCTTCATACCGCGCTTGGTCAGCGCATTTTGCAGCGCTTGTTGCAACATGTAGCCCAATCCACCCTGGCTGTCGGCGCCACAAACAAACATCGGCATGGGCGGGATACCATGCAACGCCATACCCGCATCGTTGCGCAAAACAATATTCCCCACAACTGGCCCGTTGCCATGTGTCATCACCACTTGATAACCTGCGTCCGCTAGCTGCGCGACTTGATTCATCGTCTCGGCCGTGATCACCATCTGCTGCACATAAGTGCCTTCTTGCCCAACCGGAATAATGGCGTTGCCACCTAAAGCAATCACAATCCGTTTTTGGCCGTTCGTTTGGTTCAATCTGACTCCTATTGCTCGCTCTGTACGGCCGCTGCAAATTTTGCAAAACGATCGAGAGCGATTTTAATTTTCTCTTGGCTATTGGCATAACTGAAGCGCAAGTAGCCTTCGCCAAATGCACCAAAACTGGTTCCGGCTAAAGCAGCCACGCCGAAGTCATCGAGCAACCGGCTTTCCACTTGCTTACTCGTCAATCCCAACGCGCTGATATTGGAAAAAACGTAAAACGCGCCTCGGGGCAACAGGCAACTCACGCCATCAATAGCGTTCAAGCCGTCTACCAACAGATTACGCCGCACTTTGAATTCGGCCACCATGGCCTCGGCAGCATCTTGAGGACCAGTCAATGCTTCTGCCCCAGCTAACTGGGTGAATGCTGCCGTACAGCTCGTGCAATTGGTTTGCAATTTTGCCACCGCCGCCGCCAAGTCTGCTGGCATCACGCCATAGCCCAGGCGCCATCCGGTCATCGCATAAGTTT
This sequence comes from Candidatus Krumholzibacteriia bacterium, assembly GCA_047639735.1. Classification (GTDB taxonomy): domain Bacteria; phylum Krumholzibacteriota; class Krumholzibacteriia; order LZORAL124-64-63; family LZORAL124-64-63; genus JAGRNP01. The sequence goes on from JBLIOK010000018.1 coordinate 13,826, forward strand.
TTGAGTGCCCGTCGAGCAGAATTGATCGCTCCAACATTCCAGGTCGAGTAGTGATGGAATCGTGGCTGCCTTCATAAACGATTTTACTATAAATCTCATCGGTCAATACCCAGAAATTGTGTTTCACAGCCAGCTCAGCAATAGCATCCAAGTCAGCGCTACTTAGCATGCCGCCAGTTGGATTCTGCGGCGAGTTGATGATCAACATTTTTGTCTTGGGGGTGATCAATGCTTTCAGATCTTCAATATCAAAACTGAACTCTTTCTCTTCCGCCAATTTCAGTGGCACCGCTTTAGCATCCAAAAAATTGATTACCGATTCGTAGATTGGAAAACCGGGATTTGGGTAGATTACCTCATCGCCCGGATCCACCAACGCCATTAAGGGGAAGAATATGATCGGTTTGCCGCCTGGCGTAATGACCACATTTTCTGCCCCTACAGAGATGCCGCGATCGTTCGCGATATAGGAGGCAAAAATTTCGCGCACATGAGGCATGCCCGCTGCAGGCCCGTAGTGTGTTTCGCCCGCATTCAACGCTGCGATTGCGGTGTCCACAATATTGCGCGGCGTGTCAAAATCCGGCTCACCGATTTCCAAGTGAACGATGTCGCGCCCGTCAGCCTCCAAGGCCTTCGCCCGTGCTAGCACTTCAAAGGCAGTTTCGGTCCCTAAATTTTGCATGCGCTTGGCCAGCATAAGCGATCCCTTTTCTGTAGATCCCATGGTCGTGATTTCGTGCCCAAACCGCCCTAAGCCGTTTGGGATAAGACAATCGTAATTTGCCGGAAGGATCAAGTCAACCGCAGCAAAGCGGTTGAGAGAAACAGAGTCTAAATAGGCCTATCGAGGGCTTAGGCGAGGGCTTCGAGGTATTTCTTGATTTCGCGGGCAATTTCTTTGCGGATACCGGTACGGTCATTGCCCATGCGCTTGAGTTCGACCTTAGAAACGTATTTAACATGGCAAAATTTGCGCAGAGTTTTAACCGAGACATTAACGGGGCTGCGCAGGCAGGCCACAGCCACACCTTTGTTGGCGAAACCCGTATGCAAGGTACGGTCCTTGGCCACCGTTTCAATAATCTGCGGGTTGCGAGTTCGGTTAACCACTTCTTCAACCAGACCGGGAATGGCGGTCATTTTTGGATTGCGCAAGAACCCCAACAGCACGCTGACCGATTGGAGATTGGTCAAGACCAAGTGCTTCAGTGCCGAAGCGCTCATGTCTTGGATCTCTTCGGCTTCAACCTTATTGATCTCGTCTTCCGGTTCTTCTGCCAATGCTAACGCGCGTTCGCGCAAGGCATCGAGATCGTCAACCGCAACGGGCTTGTTCGCTGCCTGCCATTCTTTAAGTGCGAATCCTTCTTTCTCAGTCACCGGGCGGGTAAAAGGAAGACCATGTTCCCACTCGGGAAGATCCTCGTTCAGCTCTATGACCAACAAACCCGCCACTAGCGACAGACCCGCTAATGGATGTTCAACGTCCCCTGGTTTGGGCAGAATGTTTTTGACGGTATCCGTCATTTCATCATCAAGAGCAAATACGATTTGGCCGTTTGCGTAATGAGATTGAGCCAACAGACAACTGGTCAAAAGATTCAAACTCGTCTCGCGAGCGCCATCCTCGACCAAGGCCGAACTCAAAGCCATAATGCGTCGCGTGCCTTCAGCCAATTGTGGCAAGAGAATGGGATTGTCATCCAAACCGCGGGCCAGGCGACCCAATCCCGCTAAGCCATCTCGGCTGCGCAGGTCGCGATTCAAGTGCCCCCAGTCTTTGTCATCCATCACTTCGCACCAACGCGGCAACGGCCGGATAAACGCCGACTCAAAATCGCCCTCCGCCATCCAGTTGCACATCTGGCGCAGGTCACGAATGACGGAATCAGAGCGGTTAAGGATGGGCAGAATGCGGGCAACGCTTTGAGTACGGAAAGGATTGATGTTTCCAGCCATATGGCTAATTCGCTCTTGCCATGCATCGACTTCAAGACGCACGAGCTCCGTCAACAACACGGGTTCTCTATCGGTCTCCCAAAATTTTTCTGCGCTCGCCCGTCCGAGCATATTGTCCACGAGCGCCCGCAAAACCGGCCATGGGTCAACGTTGCGAGGGTTACCATCGGCCACGCCGTCTGGCGACAAACCTAAATTGGTAAAGTCAGCTTGTATCTGAGGTTTGTGTTTGGCCATGCGTTGACACCAATCCGCTTGGATCGGTCTCAACGGGTTATCGCTAGCCCTCATCAATGCGTAATAGCGCCTGCTGGAGTTTAAAGGTTGGATCACAGGAACCAAGCGTTCCCCTGGAGTCGAAACATTCAGAAAAGCCGCAAGCAAGCGAGCGCCGGCTGGCGTGCCTTCAGATATGAGATACTGAATGCCACCAAGGTATTTAATTGCAGCAGGTTGCCCAGACTTCTTTAACAACAGCTCGAACATTTCGGCAGCCAAAAATGGCAGCTCATCTTGGGACATTGCCAAATGAGTGAGTTCGTGCAAAATAGCCGCAGGTGGCTGCATGCTACCAACAGCATAGTTCTCCGCCAATAATTCAGAATGATCGAATCCGGTTAGCAAGGCGTACCTCCGCAATAGTGTTGATCATTCTATCGTCCAGTTGCAACTCGAGTTGATTGATTTTCGAGTCACCAATGCCACACCCATTCTAACCACCCAGCCCAGGAATCTGGCGTCGGATCATTGGAGCCTCGCTCAGGTGCCTCAGGCCGGCGACGAGATACAGCAAAATGTGCCTCGAGAGGCCCCCATGGCCATTCAACACCAAGATGAGTTTCAGACCGCCAATGTCCCCAATGCCGAGGCAAGACATAGCCCGTAAAGGGGACCACCGCGCTCACCAAATCCACGGGGTCCCCCCAACTCCAGGTCCATCCAGCTCGCAAATACCCGCCGCGGCCAATCGCAGCGCCTCCGGTGATCGTCCCCATTTGGCGCGCACCACCGCTCTCCCAGCCTAGGTCTTGGCGCACCCTTGCCAACACCAGACGGCGCCAAGCGAATCTCAATCGATTCTTCTCGTTTTCCCAGCCAACCTTAAAACTGGTGATTTCCCGATTATCTCGACCAAAGAGAGTCGCTGGTTGCCAAGGAAACCGTTCGGAAAACGCCTCATCCTCGGTGGCATTTCGGCGCCAACGGGCTTCTATCCGCCAACGTCCAGGCCACTGCTTCACCAACTGCAAATCAAACAGGGATTTGTGCTCGCGTCGATCAATTCCCAGGGCTCCGGCTTGACCACTATGAACAAGTGCTTTCACCCCCAGCCCCTGAGCTAGGCGCCAGGTACCACGCACGGCCACACCCTGTCCCGACCAATCACCCAACACCGGATGCTTTTGCCCCAAGACGGGTCGCGGACCCTCATCCGCCCAGCCCAGAAGGCATTCCAAATACAAGCTAGCGTGCGGACGCCACCCCACTTGGCTCAGCCACCCTCGCCAAGGCACGGCACTATTTTTTGAACGTCGCCAAGCGACTTCCCACGACCCATCGGCCCGACCTCGGCGCCAATTTCCCGCCAAACTGAGGCTCTTCTCAGCCGCATCTGAAACTCCTAAAACCGAAATCTGCCCGTCGCCACCGGACAAAACTCCTTGTGAGGCGACTGTCACCTTCTCGGTGCCTTCCAACTGGTCCCAATTGATTGCCCGACGGCCAGCGACCACTCGCAATTGCCAGCGAGGAGTCACCCATTCGGCGGCTCCGCCTAAGAGAGTCTGGGCTTCTGCTGCGCCTCCCCACAGAATTAAGCCCCT
>JBLIOK010000019.1:0-16877 GCA_047639735.1 Candidatus Krumholzibacteriia bacterium
CTGCGCCCAAAAAAGTAATCGGGGTTGTTAATGATGTATTGGTCAGCTGGGCTGCTGGACGCCACCAAGACAACGGCACTCAGGTTTTGTCGCCGACCCGCACGGCCGGCTTGTTGCCATGTGCTAGCAATTGTGCCCGCATATCCAGCCATAATGCACACATCGAGCCGACCGATATCAATGCCCAACTCCAGCGCGTTTGTCGAAACGACTGTCGTTACGCTGCCGTCTCTCAGGCCCTTCTCAATGGCCCGGCGTTCTCCCGGCAAATAGCCGCCACGGTAACCACGAACTTCGCCATTTTTTATGCCAACCTTTCGTCCCGATCGTTCCAGATAGGTGAGTAATAATTCAACCCTCATCCGGCTGCGGGCAAAGACGATCAACTGCACTCCCGAACTCATAAATCGCTCGGCAATTCGACGGGTTGTCTTGATGACAGATTGGCGAATCCCAAGCTCTGCGTTGACTACAGGTGGGTTGTAAAATATAAAATGCTTTTCTCCGCGCGGTGCACCATTGGATTTGATCTCTTCCACATCCAGGCCAGTCACTCGCGAAGCCAACTCGTGCGGGTTTGCGATGGTCGCCGAACAACAGATGAACTGAGGATCAGCACCATAGAAATTTGCGACCCGTCGCAACCGCCGAATGACATTGGCCACATGGCTGCCAAAGACTCCGCGGTACTGATGCACCTCGTCAATCACCACATACTTCAGATTTTCAAACAGTTTTACCCATAAGGTATGATGCGGCAGTATGCCCTGATGCAACATGTCAGGATTTGTAACCACGATGTGCCCGCTGCTGCGAATTGCCCGTCGTGCCGTTTCGGGCGTGTCACCATCGAAAGTGAACGTCTTGATGTCCACGCCTAGGGCAGTAACGGTCTCGTGCACCTCGTGCATCTGGTCCTGGCTGAGTGCTTTGGTGGGAAACAGATAGAGAGCGCGCGATTGAGGGTTCGCCAGAATTTCATTAAGAACAGGCAGGTTATAACAAAGAGTCTTTCCACTAGCGGTCGGCGTCGGCACGACAAACGATTTGCCCTCTGCGGCCAACGCAAAACTTTCCGCCTGATGCGTGTACAGCTGCTCTACACCGCGATCACGCAATACGCTGACCAATCGCTCATCGAGAGCCGCCGGAAAATCGGCATAGCGAGCAGGCGCAGGCGACAAAACTTCCCACCGCGTGACATGGCGTCCAAAGCGGTCATCGACCTTAAGACGGTCCAGAAGTTGAGCCAGGTTCAAATGTTCAGCCTTTTTTCTTGTCGTCGCCCGAATCTTTAGGAACATGGGAAGATGGCTTCGCAGCTGGCTTTTCGTCTCGCATTTCGCGATTCACGTCGTCCAGCTCATTCTTCACATCACGGGTCGCATCACTCGTTGCTGACTTAAATTTGCGGATCGATTTCCCCATCGCCTCCGCAATTTCAGGCAATCGCTTGGGCCCGAACAGCACCAACACCAGAGCCAAAATCAACAATATCTCGGGCCAACCTAAACCCGTCAGGAATGCTATTATCGGCATCATATGGTCACTCTTTTCTCGAGCTGACCGGTTCTCCAGCGCCGGATGCGCAGACGAACTGTCAGCGGTACCACCTTAGCATCTGCGAAGCCACAAAAACTCCGATAATGCTCATCAAGTTGAAATGCAATTGAAAGCCAAACGTCACGTCAAGTATCACCAAATTCCAATGACTAACCTCAGGGCCGAATGAAATGTAGCGCACAAAAAGTTGCTCAGCCACACTCCCTTCACTCAAAAATAAGCCAATCACTTCACTGACCATGGCGCCAATCAAGACCCCGAGGGTCAACGTCACCACGACAGTGCCGAGAGTTTTTTGCATATCCGGTCACACGCTCCACGTTCTCAAAAATTCAACTGTCTTCTCGTTCACTCAAATACTGCCGTATGCGATCAGCGTCTTTGCCCAATACCAGCACCGCATCGGCAGCCGAACGGCCGTCAAACTCTATCAAGACCGGCAAGCCACCCAAATCTGCCGCCAATTTTTCTATTCGCGACGAATCCAGCTGACGATTCACCAGGAAGCTTCGATCGTATCGGTTGTGGGGAGCGTTGCCCACTTTGTCCGCAACACAACCAGCCCGCCCCAACAATAAACCAAATTCTCTTGCTAGTCCGGATTGATCCGTACCATTGAGAACCAACAAATGCAAAGCCCCATCATTGCCTGATTCTGCAAATGACATCCCAGACAATTCCACAGCCTGCGCAACTTCATTGGCATTATTCAGCATATCTGCGCTCTTCACCAAGTCTTTGCCAAACCAATAGCTCATGCCACACACACCGAGCGCCACCACCAACCAGATATTGAGGCGCCCCCTCATGACCGTTCACCGACAATACGCTCCACGAGCGGTTTCAGTTTCGCATACACTTGAGGCAATGTTTGCGGCATAACACGGGTCTCACCGATTGTGCTCATGAAGTTTGTATCGCCTTGCCAGCGAGGAAGCATATGCATATGCAGGTGTTCAGGAATCCCGGCACCGGCACTGCTGCCTCCATTGTAACCACAATTGATACCGTCTGGCTGATAGGCTTCGTCCAGTGCCGCCTCCATCACGCTCAACAGACTGCCCATTTCGGAGACTTCTTCGGCGCTGCATTCGCCCAGCTTTGGCAAATGTCGATTCAAAACCAACAGAATATGCCCGCTATTATAGGGATAGAGATTCAGCAACATGAACCAGTGTTCGCCGCGATGCAGGACAAAATGTTCGGCATCATCACAGGCCAAGCGATTGCAAAATACGCAGCCCTCTTCTTTTTTCTCACCAGTCACGTAGGCAAACCTCCAAGGTGTGCACAAGCGTTCCATTATCCCTGCCGCCGCTGCAGGATTTTTTCGGCTGCGCTCAATTCAGGAATAGTATTGATACCCACCACTTCGTCCGGATCCTTAGTAACCACGGCAGCAACGTGCCGGCCCTTATCAACCAAATAGGCCACAGTATCAGTGAGGTAATATTCACCTTGTTGGTTATCGGTCGTCAGGCCGGACAAAGCTTCAATCATTTGGTCACTTCGAAAACAAAAAACACCTGTATTGTATTCGCCAACCGCCAGTTCATCCGGTGATGCATCCCGCGCCTCGACGATTTTCTGCACTTGCCCGGATTCATTTTTGATGATGCGCCCATAGGCACCCGCGTCTTCAACAACACAGGTCAAGACGACCGCCGCTGCCCCGCTAGACACCGATTTTTCCACCAACTTTTCTAATGTCGATACCTTTAGCAAAGGCACATCGCCGGCCAGCACAACACAATATCCACCTTCCCTCAATGCGGGAACCGCCATTTGCACTGCGTGCCCGGTGCCCAACTGAGGTTCTTGCAGGACATACACCAGACCGTTCTCGCCGCAGGTTTCCTTCACCAGATCTGCTTTATGCCCCACCACCACCACCGTGTGATCAATGCCTGCCGCTTTCACTGTATCAAGCACATGCCCCAGCAACGGCTTGCCAGAAATTTCATGCAAAACCTTTGGCAAATCGGAATTCATCCGTGTGCCCTTACCAGCGGCCAAAACGACCGCATCGATGGTGATGCTATTTTCGTTCATTCACAACTCCTGTATTCATCACGCAGGTCCAACAATTCACTCAGCAAACATTCCGCTCAACAAGTGACTGTCCCGACCCACTCCTGATGTAAAATCCAATACCATGTTGTCTATCAATCGCGCGTGGCCAAAACGCGCCGCCACTGCGAATAAGATCTTTTCCTGGTTGATCTGGTCTAATTCCTCCAGATCAGGCGCCTGTCTCACTTCCACATATTCCACCTGATCAGCATCAGCAAGTGCAGCTTTCATCACCTTGCGCAACCGGACGATTTCTCGTTCGCCACTTTCAATAGCGTTTCGAGCCGCATTCAAAGACTTGAACAAGCACAATGCCCGACGCCTTTCTGGTTCGGTGAGATACTGATTGCGCGAAGACATCGCCAACCCATCCGCTTCACGAATGGTAGGCAGGTCGACCAACTGCACGTCGAGACTAAGCATCCTAACCATCTCGTCGATCACCAAACATTGTTGGGCGTCTTTTCGGCCAAAAACAGCAATCTGAGGCCGAACCATTTTAAACAACTTAGCGACGATCGTCAAAACGCCGGCAAAATGACCTGGTCGATCTCCACCACACAATCCCACCCCACGCGGGCCCGGTTGAACTGTCGCGGTCACTTTATCGCCGTACATCTGTTCCACATTCGGTACAAAGACGGCTTGCACGCCCATCTTTTCTAACTGTGCCAAATCCTCGGCTTCGCGCCTTGGATAAGCGGTCAAATCTTCGTGCGGACCAAACTGAGTGGGGTTAACAAAAATGCTCACCACCACATTGCCATGCTTCACACCGGCGGCGACTAAACTCAGGTGCCCTCGGTGCAATGCCCCCATCGTGGGCACTAGAATCAATGGCGTTTCCGAACGCTTTCTCTCCAAGCCATCCAACTCAGTAACTGTGCGAAAGATCTCCAACCCTATTCTTTTCCTTTTTCGATGGTGTCCGGCGCGCTTTCTTTTTTCTTTGCGCGGCCAGAGGACTCAGTAAGCTCGCCATATTCGTGTTCAAGCTCTGGAAATTCGCCTCGCCTAACCTCTTCCGCAAATTTTGCCACCGCCGCCGTCGCCGTCTCGGCCAGCTGGGCATACTGCTTTACAAAGCGCGGCAAATGCCCTCCGTGCAAGCCCAACATATCGTGGAAGACCAGCACCTGACCATCGCATTGGCCGCCCGCACCGATGCCAATCGTGGGCACCGCAATAGCCTGGCTCAACTTGTACGCCAAGTTGGCAGGCACGCACTCAAGGACGATAGCAAAGCAGCCCCAGGCTGCCAACAACATGCCGTCTTCTAAGATCTTTTCAGCGGCCGCGGCTCCGCGTCCTTGCACTTTGTAACCGCCAAATTTATGCACAGATTGCGGTGTCAAACCCAGATGACCCATCACCGGGATTTCAGCTGCGATCAAAGCCTTGATGGCAGCTTCCCGATTACGACCACCCTCGAGCTTTACAGCTTGAGCCCCGCCTTCCTTAATCAAACGCAACGCATTCGCCACTGTTTGTTCCGGCGATATGTGAAAACTGCCGTAAGGCATATCGGCAATGATAGGGACCTGCGGTTTGGCCTGTGCGACAGAACGGCAATGATGGATCATGTCATCGACGGTAACGCTCAAGGTGTTTTCGTGACCCATCACCACCATACCAACCGAATCACCAACCAGAATAGCATCAACCCCACCGTTCGAAGCGATTTGTGCGCTAGTCAGATCATAAGCGGTCAGAACCACAAGCTTTTCACCACGGCGTTTACGGCGCCCAAAAATTTTAAGAGACAATGCACTTTTGTTTCCCGGTTCGGCTTGAGCGCTCATCAGATCCTCCACTATTTCCGATAATTAAGGTCTTGTGTCGGGGGCGAAATACCTGGTGCCGGTGAATTGTTGTTGGATGTGTCCATACAACAGATCAAAGTCGGCTGGCACATTCACAAAATCCAAGTTGTCGGTATTGACCACCAACAACGGTGATTCCTGATAGTGATGGAAAAAATAACTATAAGCGCCATTAAGCGCATTCAAATACCCATCATCCATGTCTTGCTCAAACGCCCGGCCACGCCATTGAATGCGCTGCTGCAGCACCTCGGTGCGCGCTTGCAAGTAAATCACAAGATCCGGCTTAAGAACGCGTTGCTCCAATATCGTCGCCAATTGATTATAGAGCACGAGCTCGTCGTCACTCAGGTTGAGGTTGGCAAAGATCCGGTCCTTGGCAAAGAGATAGTCGGAAATCACTGTCGCATTGAACAGATCATTTTGAAAAAGATTCTGTTGCTGCTTATAACGACTCAACAGAAAAAAGATCTGAGTTTGAAAGGCATAGGTAGACCTGTCCGTATAGAACTGTGAAAGGAATGGATTCTCTTCCACTATTTCCAAGTTCAAACGTCCATCGGTCCGGGTCGCCAGAAGTTTGGTCAGGCTGGTCTTGCCAACCCCGATCACCCCTTCAACGACAATGTACCGCCAAGGCAGCACGCCAATCCTCCTTGTTCAAATCCAAGCCAAAGGCCTCTCCGGGCCCAGGCATCTGATCGCGGGACCGCCCCGGAATCCATTCTTCACATTCATAAGGTCGCACCCAAGGGCCCGACTTTCGTCTGATATTCGCACATGCCTGGGCAATTGTCTCGCCCGAATCTGGAAAAGTAATGGCCGGTGCGATTGAAGCCAACGGTATCAATACAAAGGCCCTGTCCCGCATGCCTTTATGAGGCACTTGCAATCCGCTATCGCTGAGGATTCTGTCACCCCACAGCAAAATGTCAAGGTCGATAGGGCGCGGCAACATATGGCCTTGTTCGGGTCGCCCTTCCCGCCTTTCAATGGCTTTTAAGATGGCCAATAATTGGGGCGGTTCAAGGGATGATTCAATTTCGACACAAGCGTTCAAATAGGGTTCTTGATCGCCCTCGCCCACATATTCAGTTTCAGAGACCAGACTAGCGCACCGCAGCTGCAATTCAGGCTCCTCATGCAGTGCCAAGAGAGCCCGGCGCAAATATAGCATCCGGTCCCCCATATTGGTTCCCAGACCCAACCAGATTGATTCAGTCGTGGAATCCTTCGCGGAATTAGACACTGCCATCGCTCAACTTCGTCTTCAGCCAGGTGCGATCTCTCACCAACGTCACAGCCGCTGTGCCCAAGAAATTCGCAATAGGCGGTTGTACTTTTTCAACCCGAACTTGAACTTTCTGGGCAGGAAGTTTTTCCAGCAAGCTGCGGCAAATCTCGCCCGCCAAAGTTTCCAACAATTGAAACGACCGAGCCACGACAGTTTCACTCACGACGCGATGAGCCAATGAATAATCAAGCGCCTGCGACAGGTCATCACCTAGCGCTGCTGGAGTGCAATCGGCCCACATCTCAACGTCTATCACAAAGCGCTGCCCAAGCTCACGCTCTGCTGCTAAGACACCGTGATGTGCATAGACCGCAATGCCATGCAAACTGACTTTGTCGCTCATCGCCACCCCCGTAGGCGTTTGGCTGCTTCGGCAATATCGGCGTCTGCCGCGGTCAGACTGATTCGAAACCAGCCCTCACCACCAACTCCAAAGCCGTTGCCCGGCGTGATGACCAAGCCAATTTCGGCCAAGGCTCGGCTGCAGAATTCGACTGCTGTTTCATCCGTTGGCACTCGGCTCCATACGTAGAATGTCGCCTCCGTATGAAAGACATCATATTTCATGTCTATAAGGGCAGAGACAATGACTTTCCGACGGCCTGGATAGGCCTCCAAGACCCCAGCCAACAGCTGCTCAAAGGAATCGCCCAAAGCAAACGCCGCCGTCTCCTGCACCGCAGTGAAGACTCCACTGTCCATGCTTTCTTTCACTCTGCCTAAGCGCCCAACGACGTCAGCATTTCCCGCGGCAAATGCGATACGCCAGCCGGTCATGTTGAACATTTTAGACAAGCTGTGCAACTCGATCACGTTTTCACTTTGCGGATCAGCCACCTTCAACATGCTCAATGGTCGGCTACCGTCGAGGGTCACTTCCATGTAGGCTGCGTCGTTGACCAATGTCACACCACGTTTGGTGCACAAATCGATAAGAGGTCGCCAAAAATCACCGGAAGCTGTAGCGCCAGAGGGATTATTAGGGTAGTTGAGAAACAAAAGCCGCGTGTGGTCATCCATCAGCGATTCAAGTTCCGCGAGGTCTGGCAGAAAGTTATTCTCCGCTCGTAACTTGAAAGTGCGCGGCTCGCCGCCGGCGAGCAATGTTGCTTGACCATAAACAGGGTATCCCAAATCCGGCACGAGGGTATTGTCCCCCTCTTCGACACAACTCAGTGGCAAATGTCCCAGGCCCTCTTTGCTTCCAATCAAAATCAAGATCTGAGAAACCGGATCCAGTTCTACGCCATGTCGTTTTTGCATCCAGGCGGCAATCGCCTGCTTTAATGCAGCGTTACCTTTTTGGGCAGGATAACAATGATTCGCAGGCCGCCGCACGGCATCGCACATCACATCTAACAACGCTTGAGGTGTCGGCAAATCAGGATCGCCCACTCCTAAATCAACAACTTCCACTCCTGCAGCGATGGCTTTCGCCTTGGCCGCGTCGATGGCAGAAAATAAATACGGAGGCAATTTTTCCAGTCGACCCACAGCTTGCTCCTTGCGAGAAACGCTTTATTTCAAATGACAAAAAAATCCCGTCGATCTGTTACGATCGACGGGAACAATATGGCACATGAAAGGAGGATCAACCACCCTGCGCGGCTTTTTTCTTTTCAGCTTCGGCCACGGCCTTCAGGCCATCCATTCGTTCAACCTGCTTGCCGCCATGGCTCGCGTACCGTTTGTTACCGCTAGATGCACAGGCTTGGAATTTCACTTTGGCCAGATCGTATTCACCTAGGCATTCTAACGCCAAACCCCAACCGTACAATACAGGGGCTAAATTCTTCCGGCCCAGCGAAGCCAATTCATTTGAAGCCTGCTCCGAGCGCGCAACCGCTTCGCTGCATTTGCCCGACTCAACCATCACCTGAATCATCGAACCAACCGCTTTAACCTCTTGAGGCTTCAGAACCAAATAGCGCTCATAATAGCCGATGCTCGCTATACCGTTCTTTAGAGCATCCTGTGCCCGTGCCATGGTCAACAACGCACCCGTGTGATCGGGGTTTTCGGCCAACATCTGATCAAGCAATACCGCAGCACCTTTGTAATCCTTAGCAGACATTTTTTGACGCACCAAATCATAGGCCGTCGATCCACCGGCGGCGCCGCCATACTTATTCATCAAACCCGAATAGTATTTTGCTTGCTCAAGGTTTCCATTGGCCTTTTGTTTGGCCGCAGCCTTGTCGGCCGAATTTGAAAGCTGTTTCAAAACATGGTCTTTGATCTGGGGGCAGGTCGATAAAGCCGTTTCCAAAACTTCCACCGATTGGCTATGAAATCCTGAGGCATAATGCATCACGCCCAAGTTATAGAGCACGCCGCAATCGGTGGGCGCCAAGCGTTCTGCTTTCATGTATTCTGCGCGAGCTTCTTTGTAACGTTTTAGTTTGGCAAATGACCGACCCAAATTGGCAAAGTCGCCTGCTTCGGCTTCGGCACCCCTTAATTCAATCACTTTTTTGAAATAAGGAATTGATTGCGTAAATCCGTCAACGGAAGCTTTGCCGGCCATTCCTTCACCGATGCCACGAGTAGCATCCACGTGTTCCGGACATACCGTGATCGCAGATTGAAATTCGGCGACAGCGGCATCCCATTGTTTCTGCTGCAAGAGTTCGCTGGCCGACTGGAAAATCAAATTGGCCTCTTGACGTTGCCCCGGCAAACAGTCAGCCCAACTGATACTAGTTGTCAGTATCAGCATGGAAGCCAATGTCACGCCGACCACCTTTTTGCGATAGCTACTTGAACTCAACACGTCATGCCTCCGAAATCTGCGGTATCAAAATTGATCATCAAGGATACAAAAATACCGTTTGCTAACGGTATGGATCGCTTGGAATCTTTCCCTTACGATAGTGAATCACCCTGCATTCTGCTAATTATTGTCCGGCAAAGTTCAGCCACCGCTTGCTGAACCCCGACTCCAATGGCCCGGGCTTTGCCTGACTGCAGACGCGGATCGATCTCCGCCCCTCTTGGATCTACATCTCCAACCTTTTGTCCTGCATAAAGTTCCACATCCGGTCGTATCAGTCCGCGCACCAAGCCAGCCAATGGGCTCACTATGGGCATTCCTGACACTGTCGCAACGACATCACCAGAATTCACCAAATCACCAATTTTAACGTTTGGCTGCAATTTTCCAGCTATTGGCGTCCGCAACACCCGGTTAATAGTCTCTCCACCTACCATACCCGGGCGACCAGTATATGGTGCAGCAGAGCCGCTTCTAATGACGGCGCCTAAACTTGGGCCGCGCATCGTCTCAATGACCAGCGATGCATTGCCACCGCAGACAAATCCGGGACCTAGACCGATAAGTGGGCAACCACCAGCAGAAAAGGCAATGGGATCTGTTTTGGTCATTCGTGCGTCCACCACGACGTCCGGCTCCAAACGCGGGCATTGCAGAGCATCAGGGTCGACGGCGAGCTGAATTTCATCTTCACAAAACTGAAGCGCCTCCGGTGCTACTCGCCGCGCCACCACTCCGGACACCGCCGCAGAACCTTGATAAACTGCTTCACTAAAACAAACTAAACGCCTAACGGCTATTGGCTTAGGCCGCTCAGCAATAATGACTCGATACCCAGCCGAGGTCAGCGCAACAGCAGTGCCTGAGGCCATTTCACCACCGCCTTGTAGCCAAACTTTTGGACTGCCGGCCATCATTTTTCACCCAAACAACGAAAGCCAGATCCACCGTCTCGACCTGGCATCGGCTGGACGCCCTGGATCACCGCTTGAGCTTCAGCAAGAATCGACAAGGCGATCTCACCAGGCGTTTCTGCACCCAGATCCATCCCAACGGGCAATCGAATTCTCTCAATTTGAGCCTTCACATCCTCTTGACCGCGTAAGAAAGTTTTCAAATGCGCGGCCTTCGCGCTGCTGCCCAACGAACCAAAAAATTCAAACCTTTGGCCTTGAGCAATTTCCAAACGCAACAAAGCCGCCAAATACTGGCCATCCAGATCGACGCCGCGACTGCATACGACAACCGCAGCCCGAGGCGGGATCACAAGTTTTGCAGGAAGGTCAATCGGTCCCGCCAGTATTGTTCCCACGCCTGGCATTGATTTAGCAGACTCGAGGAACTCGGGACGGTCGTCAACCAGAGTGAAACGAAACCGCAATTGGCTGCCGAGATTCGCCAAGGCCGCCCCCACATGGCCTGCGCCGATGACAAAGAATGGCGTCGAAGTATGTATCGGCTCTAAAAAGACACTCATGGTGCCACCACAAACGCCATGTTCACCAGTCAGCTTGACTTCAACAATGGCGCACTCACCACTAGAAATAACCTCTTGGGCACGCTCTATAATCGTAGCTTCAGCCAGTCCACCACCAACCGTACCGATGTTTTGACCGTCAGCGGTGCAAATCATTTTGGTTCCGGCGTGGCGAGGCACTGATCCCGAAGTCTTCACAACGGTCGCCAAAGCACCGTCCCGACCTGCGGCAGTCATGTCAGCTAAGGATTGAAAGATATCATCCGGATGTGAACTCAAAAGTAGCTCCAAGCTGTAGCGGAAGTATTTGGTTAGAATGAATGATTTTCTAAATCACTGGGCTCATCAAAATCAAACACGACGCCCATGTCATCAACGGGAACGAGGCGTTGCGCACCCCTATCTCCCTCACGTTTGGCTTCGGCAATGATGCTCCGCATCGGCCCATCACGCCACAAATGACTCTCACCAAACCCTATCGAACCTTCAGTCGGCAGCACCACCGGGTGACCAATTCTGTCCTTGAAGCAAGGTCGGAGTATTTCTTCAGGCGATCTAAGTGATTCTTTCTTCAATCTCACAATCGTCGTATTGGCCACCATCGGCAAGTCAACCGGATGGGCCCATACATGAGTAGCGCTCTTCCCAAGCGCGCTCCACCCGTACGCGAGAGTCCGTGCAGTATCGCCGCCTCCAGAAAATCCATGCACTTCAAAACCGTCTTCAGTGTCCAACAACGATTGATACAGCTCCGTAAGTTCCAAGGTTGTTACGACAATACCACCCAACCCGTTTCGACTGTACAGATCGACAATCTTGCCCAGAAAAGAAATGCCAGAATCACCGGGACTAGACAAAGCTCCTTTCGGCTGCCCCATGCGGGAGCTTTCCCCGCGTGCCATGATGATCACTCGATCACGACGGCTAATCATCGCCCGTCCTCGCCAGACTCAACGGCCGAAGTTCGCAAATTCCATACAACCTTGTCGGTCTCTGGGTCACGATCCTGCGAACAAAACACGACCAGTGGCAAACGCGGGTGCTCCATAGCTGCACCGACAAACTCGAACAGCCCAATGGAATCCGGCTGGTCATTCACACCGGCCAAAGCTAATACCGTGGGCACGTTTGCCGGCAATTGGTCCAAATATCCACCGCTGCCATTGAGTATTTCCTTCAAATGACCCCACTCCAATACCGATTCGTCCCTCAACTTGCCGAGATTCAATGCCGTCTCGATTCCCCAGCGGTGAATTCCTGCACCCGCTTTGCTCCCCACTGCGTTGACACCCATTACCAAAAATGCCAACGAGGTGCGTTGTGGCCACACAGGCTCATTCTCTCGATAAAACTTCAGAGGTAATTTCCGCGCACCATCAACCTCAACCAACACAATTCTTTCGGGAAAGATTTCACCCAACTGGTCGACTTGTTCCGGTCGCAGCCCCTGCCACTTCTTTTTTTCGTCCACGCCATTGTGAAGATAAAACAAGGACGGGAGTCGGCTGTGATCTGCGGTCAGTGCTTCTTCAAAATGAAAGGCTGCCATCGAAGGCAGAATTTCACACTGAGTGGTGTTCGTTAAAATAACGGGCAGGCTTCCCTCTTGATACACTTCGGCCACTAGCAGTTGAAGACTCGTCTTGCCTCCAGAACCCATAAAACTGATCACATGGCCGCCCTCACGGGGTAAAAACAAGTGCCAGGGATTGACGAAACTAAAACTCATGAAGCGCTGGCTTTCTCTTGGTTGCGGTTAAGGGAATTTTGATAGAAATCAACCAATCCATCGACCATGCGAACCCGGGAGTAGCGGGCGATGAATCGTCGCCGTCCCGCTTCACCCATTTCTCGCCTTAAGCCTTCGTCTCCCTGTATTTCCTGCAACACTTTGGCAAGCGAATCTTCATCATTAGGCGGCACAAGAAATCCTGTTTCGCCAGCAACACCAACTTCTGGCACTCCGGTAGGCAAGTCCGTCGCGATGACCGGAACACCAGCTGCCATGGCCTCGAGTTGCACCAATCCAAAAGCTTCACTTTCATCAACACTGGGCAAAACCAATGCCATTGCGCGGGCAAGGTGCGCCGCAATTTTTTCCTTATCGAGCGTGCCGGCAAAAGTAACTCGCGAATTCAAACCGAGTTCATGAACCCGCCCGACTAAGGAAGACTTCAAGGGGCCGTCTCCGACAATGACGAGTTCGGATATGGTGTCCTGAGCCATGGCATTCAGCAGCACGGCAACCCCCTTATACGGAACCAAGCGCCCGACAAAAAGAAACGGTCCATCGCGGCGTGGTTCAACACTTAGCCAAGGTTCTTCTTCAATGCCAAAAGGGACAACGGATACTTTTTCTCGAAACGGCTGCAATACTGGCGAGTTGATGCGCAAGGCTTTAGCCGCTACGCAGATGCCAGCAGCTCTTTTCAAACACAAGTCGAGCAGCGGCTTCACCAAGTGACGCCCCAACTTTTGACGAGTGATATCTGCGTGATACCAGACCGTCAATACTGGTCGCGGTTGCCGAAGCAAGCCACACAAGACCTCCCAGGCCGCTGCCGCTAATGGATTAGGCAAATGCACATGCACAATATCTGGATTCATGTGAGTTACCTCACGGCGCATCGCTCCAATCAAATCAGCGGTCACCGGTTGCGAGAACAAAACGCCATTGACGCCGAGACGAATCAACCGACCTTGCCTGCCCGAAACGGGTCCGGCAATCGTTTCGGTTTGCTCAAGCGTCGTTTCGCCAGCCGTGATGACTGTCACCTCATGGCCCGCATCGAGCAAACCTTCACTGACATTTTGCAGTGCGGTTTCCATGCCTCCACGGAACGGCGGATAGTATTTCCCAATGTGCAGAATTTTCATGGCAGGATTGTAAGACACTCGCCCCTTGGGGTCAAAGGCCCTTCGCGCTTTTTCTCAAAACAGATATGGCACAAAAAACCCCTCCCAGCAAAAGCCAGGAGGGGTCAGTTTGGTCAGATGACCAGACGCTGATTTACATCATGCCGCCCATGCCACCCATTCCGCCCATGCCACCCATATCAGGCATGCCACCACCAGGTGCATCACCAGCTGGCTCGTCGGTGATACAAACTTCCGTCGTCAGCAACATGGCGGCGATCGAAGCGGCGTTTTGGAGAGCGCTGCGCGTCACCTTGGCCGGATCGATGATGCCAACGGCCATCAGGTCTTCGTATTTCAACGCGGCTGCGTTGAAGCCCATGGTCGATTTTTTCTCTTTCTTAACATGTTCGACAACCAGGCTGCCTTCGATACCAGCGTTGGTGGCGATCATGCGCAATGGTTCTTCAACCGCACGAGCCACGATATCACGGCCGACGGCTTCTTCACCAACGAGATCAAGAGCTTTGATGGCCTTGATGGTCTTCAGCAGCGCAACGCCACCACCGACCACAATGCCCTCTTCAACAGCAGCACGGGTGGCGCTCAAGGCGTCCTCCACACGATGCTTCTTCTCTTTCATCTCAACTTCAGTTGTGGCACCGACACGAATAACAGCCACACCGCCGGCCAATTTGGCCAAACGTTCTTGCAGTTTTTCGCGATCGTAGTCACTGGACGTGTCTTCGATTTGAGCGCGGATCTGACCGATGCGGCTCTTCACGTCGGCCGACTTGCCCTTGCCGCCAACAATGGTGGTGGTGTCTTTATCGATGGTAATCTTGGTGCATTGGCCCAAGTCAGCCGTCGTCGTGTTCTCCAGCTTGAGGCCAGCATCTTCGGCCATCACGCGACCACCGGTCAAGATGGCGATGTCCTCGAGCATTTGCTTGCGACGATCGCCAAAACCTGGCGCTTTGACTGCAGCAATGTTCAGAGTACCGCGCAGCTTGTTGACCACCAAAGTCGCCAATGCTTCACCGTCGATGTCTTCGGCCACGATCACTAAGGGACGGCCCATTTGAGCAACCTTCTCCAGAATCGGGAGCAGCTCTTTCATGTTACTGATCTTTTTGTCGTAGATCAGGATCAACGGGCTGTCCATTTCAACGCGCATTTGCTCGGCGTTGGTCACAAAGTATGGGCTCAAGTAACCGCGGTCGAACTGCATGCCTTCAACGACATCCAATTCCATTTCGGTACCTTTGGCTTCTTCAACGGTGATGACGCCGTCTTTGCCAACTTTGTCCATGGCATCGGCAATCATCTCGCCAATTGTGCTGTCGCTGTTTGCGGAGATGGTCGCCACGCTGGCAATCGTCTCACGGTCTTTAACAGGCTTGGCTTGCTTTTGGAGATCAGCCACGGCAGCGGCCGTAGCTTTTTCGATGCCTTTTTTGATAAACATCGGATTCGCGCCAGCAGCCAAATTACGGACTCCCTCACGGATCATGCTCTGCGCCAAAATTGTTGCCGTTGTGGTTCCGTCACCGGCCACATCGTTGGTCTTGCTGGCAACTTCTTTGACCATCTGAGCGCCCATGTTTTCAAAGGGGTCAGACAATTCGATTTCACGGGCGATGGTCACGCCGTCATTGGTCACCATCGGTGCGCCAAATTTCTTGTCGAGGATCACGTTACGGCCACGAGGCCCGAGCGTGATTTTCACGGCGTTTGCCAAAGCATCTACGCCGCTCATGAGCTGATCACGGGCATCAGCGCTGAATTTGATCATCTTTGCCATTGTTTCAGTCTCCTTCTACGGCCACGTTTGGTGGCCAAAACAGATGCATGTTCTTCACGCAAATAAGTGAGCTTTAGCCGAGAATGGCTAGCACATCGGATTCACGTAGAATCAGGAAGTCTTTGTTGTCCACGTTCACTTCAGTACCGGAATATTTTCCATACAGAACGACATCGCCTTTTTTCAATTCGGAAGCCACCCGGTCGCCGTTGTCGCTGATTTGGCCCGGGCCAACCGCAACAACTTTGCCTTGTTGTGGCTTTTCTTTAGCCGTGTCTGGAATGATGATTGCGCCCTTCATGGTCTCTTGTTCCATGGGAGCGACGATGACACGATCAGCCAAGGGCTTGATGCTCAAAGCCATGCGATTTCCTCCGTTTTAACTCTTAGAGTCAATATTAAGAGCCGCCGAAAGACAACTTAGCAGTCTCGGCAGCCGATTGCTAACTGAGCCAAATATACCGGAGAACAAATAGCACGCAAGCCCATATGAAAATTTTAAGAAGATATTTGAGTTAGGCGGCGGAAGACTGCCAAAATGGCAGTCATAGTAGTAAAAAGAGAGTTATCAGCGTTGATTCGCCAATTCCAGTGCTCCACGCATAGTCCAGTCCGGGTCAAAAAGGCGCTCTTGCTTGACCAATGCCCAGCCCAAACCACCCGTCAAAACAATCGGCAACGGACCGTATTTCAATAACATGCCCGAAATCAAGGCCTCCACTCCACCTATTCCAGCGTGAAAAATACCGCTGCGCATTGCCGTCGCTGTGGACCGGCCCGGTTCAAGATCACATTTTTCAAAAGGTATTTCCGGAAGTTGGGCCGTTCCCTGAGAAAGCGACAATCCCGCAGCCCCCATACCCGGAGCGATCAATCCGCCCACAAACACCGTTTTGCTCAGCACATCTACCGTGGTGGCGGTACCAGCATCCACAATAATCGCATCCTCTAACCCTAGGGCAACGGCCGCCGCAATATTGCAAAGGCGATCGGAGCCCACTTCCGAGCGTTTTTCCACCGCCAGTTCGAAAGGAAGTTCAGATTCTCGATCAATCAATATAAGGTCGGGATAAGCCACTCTTAACAGTTCGTCGATTTCTGGCACGACCGACGTAACTACCATCGCATCTCCCCCCGAATTAGCGAGGCATTCATCAATCTGAGCCAGCAACATATTGGCTGCCTCAACGCCCGGCAAAGGTGTGGACCAGGCG
>JBLIOK010000020.1:0-16565 GCA_047639735.1 Candidatus Krumholzibacteriia bacterium
TTGAACCAGGATGTCGTGATCAATCCAGGAGGCGGTGGCCTAAATCCTGGACCGATCAATGGTGCGAGTTATGGTGGCTTGCCGTACCTGACTGAAACCGGAAAATATGGGGCAGCACTGCTCCAAGACGCCGATGGTGACGGGGAAGACGAATTCATTCCCTTCAATGATCCGCGAACCTTCGGGCAACACCGCCTGTTCCGGTTCGGAATCGGTTATTACTTCTAGATGGGGCACATCTCACTGGAAACCCTAACGGAATCCAGTTTGGAAAGGATGGCAATTTTGAAGACCATCAACAGTTTGGTAAAAGTAACGCATGCTGCGACACGTCGTGTTGCGACAGCAGTGCTTCTTTTGCTGATGGTTTGTGCTGCGGTTCCAGCCGCTGCGTGGATGGATGTTGAAAATCCCATCGTCGAAATGGGCTACAACCCCAATGGGATTTTTATTCTCGACGGCAGCTACGTCATGAATGTGGGAGAGGTGCAGATCAATATCACCAACTGGGGATTGATCGGCTCGATGTATTCCAGTGTTCGTCCGTGGTCCGACGCTCCTTCATGTCAATGGCCGGCTGGTTCAGGCAATGAGTACTTATGGGCTTCAGGCCTTTGGATCGGTGGCGTGGTGCTCGGTGAACGACTTTGTTCGACGGGTGGCTCGGGGAGCGAAATGTATCCGATCCCTGAAGACATAGAAGCCACCATTTATGAAGCTATCGGCACTAAACTGCTACGGCCATCGGGTAATCCCGACGCCAGCGGTCGACGCGAGCCTATGCCGAGTCCCGACGACGACGACGACGGCCTGATTGATGAAGAAATTCTCAACGGATTTGACGACGACGACGACGGTTTGATCGACGAAGATTTCGCCCAAATTGGCAACCAGATGTTTGTGCTGACAAATTACGACAACACGCGTCTGGCCCAGGAAAACTACCCGAATCATAAGCCCATGAACTTGGAAATCGTTCAGACCACCTTCCAGTGGGAAAACGATTTGGCCGATGATTTTGTTGGGTTTGATTACGTCATCACCAATGTCGGAGTGACCGACATCGACCGGGTTTATATTGGCTTCTTCTCTGATGCTGATATCGGACCACGTGGCGGTTCCAACACAGCAGCCGACGATTTGGCCGGATCCTGGCCCGCTACTCCCGGCTCGCCTGGCCTGGTGCGCGCCTCTGATGGTAGTTTTGTGCCTATTCAAGTTGGCTACATGTATGACGGAGCCGAAAATGATCGTCTCGATGGCTACTTTGGCGTCGTCTTCTTGGGGCATGATGTTGATCCGGCTGGCCGCTTTGCGCCGGTCAGTGTAGGTATGGCCACGTTCCAAAGTTTCTCAGGCAGCACCAGCTTTGACCAGGGCGGTGATCCCTCCAATGACGATGAGCGCTATCAGCTGATGAGCGCCCCCATTGAAGAATGGGATCAAAATACGCAACCGGGTAAGGAAGCTGATTTTCGCTTTTTAGTTTCGGCGGGACCATTCGACGTTATGCCACCTGGTGGCCAATTGACATTCCAGGTTGGTATGGTTGTCGGTTCTGGCCTCGGCACCACTGCCGGTGGTCAAGGTTTGCTGGCAAACTGCGCGGAGGCTGCCCTGACCTGGTACGGTATTTATACCGATGTGGTCAATAGTGTGGAAACCGAAAGCGGGATCACACTCAATCCCGGTCAACTTGGTCGTGAGACGATGTTGTGCCGCGAAGACTTTCAAAACGGCTCCGACAATCCGTGGGATAACTTCAAGCCCGACTACATGGATCAGTCTTGCCTGGATCCCGAATGGATTCTTTCGCAACCAGGCATCACAGAAGATGATCGCTTTACTTTTACTGTAGATGGTGTGGCCAAAACTTGCGCCATGTTCAATATGGATAACTGTTTTGAGTGCTCTCGTCAGCTTGGTCGTTTGTGCGATCTTGTCGACTTTGAGGATTCAATGTGGACTTGTAATATTCCCAACCAACAGCCTGAATCCTACGCGGGTTGTACCGGTATCAATGGGCTGGAAAACCAGATCAATTGGCTGGTGGGAATGGCGCCACCACCACCGGGATTACGGGTGTGGCCTACTGACAGTCGGGTACATGTGTTCTGGGATGATTTGAGCATGATCACCGAAGATATCCGTTTGGGTGAAATAGACTTTGAATCCTATCGCATTTGGCGAGCAGACAACTGGGATCGCCCCTTTGGCTCTTCAGTTTCCAATGGACCCGAGGGCAGTTTGTGGCAAATGATTGCGGAATACGATCTTGTCAACTCGTTCGTCTCTGCGCGTACCGTTGGTGGGGTAACCCAATTGGATACTATTCCATTGGGAGCCAATACGGGTCTTGAAGTCGTCGAGTATGAACCGATTGTGCTGGCAAAGCCGGAATTTGCTGGATTAGCGGATTCGATGCAGGTTGTGGTGGATCTCGATCCTGATAACAACAACGCTAAGCGACCCGAAGTCCGAAATCCTGATGGCAGTCCTAACGACATCTATTTCCCCATCATTGGCAGATGGGAAACAGAAACTGCGGCCATGGACACCTTCTGGGCGGTCGCATTCCGTGGGGAAGACTTCACGACGGTTCCGCCGACGAGAGAAAAGCATTCGACGAATTATTTTGAATACGTCGATTTGGATGTCCACAACGGTTTCATCTATTTTTATTCCGTGACTGCTACGGATCACAAACTGTTACCTGCTACCAATGAGTTGGGCATCGACCTACCGGTTGGCCCGGGCTTCATCGGCAATCCAGGGTCATCGTTCACCAACACGGTACCGGGTGCGGTGGCACAAACTGCGGAAGAGCGGGCGCGCGATGGGGTAAATATTTACGTCTATCCTAACCCTGCCACGCGAGATGCTTTGGCCGAATATCAAGAGCTGTTCACGAGCAGTGAAGATCCCACGGGAGTGCGGATAACCTTCACCAATATGCCAGCAGCAAAAAACACACTCAAGATCTACACCATCGCAGGTGATTGGGTGCAAACGATTCAACATGACGGTCTGTCTGGTTCTGGTCACACGAGCTGGAACCTGATGAGCCGTAATGGACAGGAAATTGTCAGTGGTGTCTACCTGTACACCGTTCAATCCGACAACAGTCAGTTCGAAGACTTTGTCGGCAAATTCGTGGTAGTCAGGTAGTTCCCGATAATAGGGGCAGAACTGTGTAAACTCCGTCTTCGGACGGACCTGGAGGTTTCCATGAAACGCATCTTGATTCTGACCATCATCATGTTGGCTTTGCCGACTATGGTGTTAGCTGCAGGGTTTGCCAAAGTTGGCACATTCGGCGGTCAGGAACTCAAAATTGGCGTCAGCGCTAGAGCAACAGCCATGGGGTCAGCATTCACCGGAGTTGCAGACGATGCAACGGCGGTATTTTGGAACCCTGGCGGTTTGGTGAATGTGAAAGGCAACGAAGTTTCGATAAACCATGTTGCTTGGGCGGCTGACACAAAACTCAGCACGGCCATTATGGCCTTTAATCCACGTTCGATACCAGGTACGTTTGCCTTGTCGGTACGTTCATTTTGGATGGATCCACAGTTGGTTCGTACTGCCTTCAACCCAGAAGGTACAGGCGAGACGTTTGATTCCGGTACGACGACTTTCGGCTTTAGCTATGCTCGGTTTTTTACCGACAAGTTTTCCGCGGGCGTCACCATTAATTACCTGCATATGGGTCTGGCAGAAACGGCTGTTAACAGCGCCGCACTGGATTTTGGTATTATGTATCGTATCGGAATCAAGGATTTGAAGCTTGGTATGACCATTCAGAATCTTGGTGGAAAGTTTGAATTCGACGAGCGCGAGTCCAAACTGCCTGTGGTTTTTAAAGTTGGCGTCAGTTTCAACTTGATAAAGAACGAAAACCATCGCCTGACACCATCTCTGGAGTTCCAGCATCCGGCTGACAATGTCGAGCGCGCCAATGTGGGTGCCGAGTACGCTTTGAGTAATTTCTTCTTCTTACGAGGAGGTTATCACATTGAATACGATACTGATGGCCTGGCCTTTGGCTTTGGCGCTGCATTACCTACGGGTGACAACAGAGCCATCCAAGCTGATTACAGTGCGGTAGATATGGAAGCATTGGGATATGTCCATCGGTTCACCGTTTCGGTGACCTACTAAACAGCATATCCGACTTCCTCCAGGGTCGGTCCTCGCTGTTAAGGCCAAGTGAAAAAGTTATTCGAGGTCAGTATTGCCGCCCTTCTTATGGAAGGGCGGCTTTTTTACTAGCAAATCGGCCCAGAAACTCGTATTCTGATATCACACGTTGACTCTCGTTGACGTCGGTCGAGGGGGCTCGGTCCGTCACATAAGCAAAGGCTTGGTCATGCCATTGGCGAATCGCCGCGAAAGACGGTCTGTCTTCTCGTTGTTGCAGACACTCCTTATCATATTCATTTTTATTACTATAGCGTCGCCGCGTTTGGCATCAGCCATGACGCGCCATTTGGATGGTGCCGGCAATTTTCACACCTCTGTAGAAGTGATCAATCGTTGGATTACTGAATCTCGACTCGATGTGATGGTCTTGATTGAAGTGTCTAATTCCGAGATCAAATTTGAAGAAGAAAAACGCGGGTTGATGGGGAAGTTTCGGGTTGAAGTGGAAATCGAATCCCTCGATGGACAAATCGTGAGCCGAAAACGCCAAATCCGCACTGCCGTTGTTTCCGAAGAGGCCGCCAGTTCACGAACTGAATTTCAGGTTTTTGGTGTGCTTCTGCGCGATGTTCCGTTCAGCGCTGGGCGTCTGCGCTGCGGGGTCTACGACGGCAATCGTCGTAAAAAGGGCATACTGAATGCGGCCAAAAAACGGAGCGCCAGCAGCGAGTGCGCGACTGATTGGGTGGCGGAACTAAGTCCTCGCCCCGAACAGGGTATCGCCCTGGAAGACCCGCTGTTCTTGGTACAGGCTCCCATGAAATCATGGGACCCGGATCGCCAAAAACTGGACAGCGAACCGACCGGATGGTTGCACGACTTTGTCCATCCTTCCCGTCGATATGGATTGCAAGAAGATCACCTGCAAATTTTTCAACCAGTATGGCCGGCCCAAGAGGGTGTGCCAATGGACTACGAGCCAACCGGGCTACGGGTTGAAGTGATCAACTTGGATATGGATTTTGCGCTGCGCGACACCATTCAGTTTGGGGAACGTGGTCGACTAGCCTTGGCCGCGGGCAGACCAGCTGCCTTGTTCTACGAATTGGATGTGAATCTGCTGCCCGAAGGCGCTTATATGTTGAACCTGGCACCACTGGATGGTCAGGGGCGCGGCAGCTTAACCCAGTTCGACGTCGTTTGGCGATTGTCAGCACTCGGTCGGCACCGTGGTCGGGTACTGGGAGAGGGGCGGACGGTCTTTGCCGGCGGTGAATTAAAAAAATTCTTGGACAGCAGTGCGGCTGAACAGGAAAAAATGCTCGATGATTTTTGGTTGGAATTGAATCCTGAGCCAGAGAACCCGAACAACTCAGCCTACCTGGAATTCCAATACCGTATCGCTTATGTGCAGCAATTCCTCGATGGGTTTGATGAGTTTGGTGCCAATGATGAGCGAGGAGAGGTGTTCATTGCCTTGGGTGCGCCAGACGCTCTCCAGACGCGACGCATGCCACGCAATAATAATGAACAGGATTTTGCACGTTCTAACGTCTACGATCGCTACGCATTTGCTGAGGGCGCGGCGCCCAACTCGCTGGGATCGGTTACCGGAGCCCAGGATATTGATTCCTACGGCGCTGTGGGCGGTGTCGACCGAGCTTCAAGCCATGGCGCGGACCGCGATGAATTGGTGAAATTCTTTTCAGCAAGCCACAATTTTCCGTTCGAATTTTGGGAATACGACAGGGGTGGTTCGCCACTGTTTCCTACCCAATATTCGCAAAAAGGTATGGGACAACGGTTTCTGTTTATAGACCAATTGGGAACCGGAGAATACTCATTGGACTCGTCAAATGTCGTTCAGCCTGACGAGTGACCCGGTGAAGAGTTCAAAAGCAGTTTCGTCGCTTGTGTCAAGGCATTATTGATCCACGGAATTCGTTTGACTTGGTACCCCCATCTACACTAATTATATCGAGCGACTAGACTCCATTGACCGGGTGAATCTGGTTCCGTAGCATGAGTGGTGCTGCGCTCCCAAAATCGTATGTGTCTGTTGATTATCAGCTTTGAGCTGATCGCACAACAGGCAGCGGTGCAGGGGCGTAGAGATGCCATTTGGCGGAACTTTTGTTTCCATTGTGCAAACCCTTCTGGATGCACAACCCCCATTGGCACTAGAAGCTTATATCTGGAATCAAATGTATTCCTGATAATATTTAGTCTTTCAAAGGGTCCCATCAATTGGAAAGGGAGACTTCCACAATGGCTCGTAAGTTTAACAACGCCATTTCTCGGCTCATCACCTTGAGCTTCATGGCCTTATTGCTCACCGCACCAGTATTGGCGCAGGATGACGCAGAAGCTCCGGCTGAAGACAAGTTCGCCAAAATTCAGGCGACGTCAGATTCCCTCGGTTTTGGTTCTACGGCTGCTGACTCCCTGCGAGAAGTTCCCGTGGCAATAAAGCAGGTCGAAGGTTTGATGGGTGCGATCGATCGTTCGCCCATTGGCAAGACAGGCGCCGGCGAATTGTTCGTTAAGGGTGGAACCTTTATGTGGTGGCTGTTAGCAGTCGGCCTCGTTGGTTTTATCTTTATCATCGAACGTCTGTGGACCTTGAACCGTGCTCGGGTAAATACTCGTAAACTCATTGGCACGATCATCATCACTTTGCGTAATGATGGCGTTCAAGCTGCTGCTGAAGAGTGTCAAAAAGTACGCGGCCCAATCGCTGCCATTTTGTACTCTGGTCTGCAAAAAGCCGACAAGGGGCGCGAGTCTGTAGAGAAAGCCATCAGCACCGCTGGTACGATTGAAATGAGCTTCCTTGAGCGCGGTTTGATCTGGGTTTCCTCAGTGACCACCATTGCGCCGTTGGTTGGTTTCCTTGGTACGGTGTCTGGTATGATCAACGCCTTTGAGGCCATTGCTGCCAGTGAGCAAGTGAATGCTAAACTTGTGGCGTCCGGTATCTCTGAAGCTTTGATCACCACGGCGACGGGTTTGATCGTCGCTATTCCGGCTACCATTTCTTACAACTACTTTGTCTCGTCGATTGACCGTTTTGTCATCGAGATGGAAGAGACCAGCGCCGAGCTGATCGATGAGTTGGAACGCCTGAAATCGTAGTGCTGGACGAGGCCTCGACGAGAGTATTCAAGAAGAGGTCTGGAAGGATTTTACAATGGGTATGATGAAGAAAAAGAAGAAAGAGGCCATGGGCGAATTGCGGTTGGATTCAACTGCTGACGTTGCCTTTCTCTTGTTGATCTTTTTTATCGTCACGACAATCTTCGCTGCCGAGCAGGGCTTGACCCTTGTTCTGCCCGGCAAGCAGAAGAAAGACGAAGACATCGTAAAGGTAAAAGAGAGCAACATTGCTACCATTTTTGTCCACCAGGATAACCATCTTACTCTGGACAAAAAGCCCATTCAAATCAATCACATCATGCGTTCGATTGAAGATCGCATTGCGGGCAATCCGAAATTAGTGGTCATGTTGAAAATTCACCCAGAAGCAAACTATGGCATGATGGTCGCCTGCCTCGATGAATTGAAGCAAGCGCGAGCCACCAAGGTTTCTTTGAAAACAGCTACGAGATAGCGAAGGGGGCCGAGATGGATTTTGAACGATCAACGAATAAAGACACTTTCATTCCCACCTCCTCGATGGGTGATATCGCATTCTTGCTGCTGATCTTTTTTATGGTGACAACTATCTTTCGCGAAGAGACCGGTTTGCCGGTTGAATTGCCGCGAGCCGAAGCTGGCGAAGAAGTTAACCGAGAACTGGTGTCGAATGTCTACATCAATCGCGTAGGCCAAATCTCCATCGATGACCGATTGGTGGAAGTGAAGCATATCGCCGATATCATGGGCACGAAGATCAGCGATAATCCACAACTTATCGTGGCCTTCAAGACCGACACCTACGCCGACTACGGCACCGTTAGCGATGTCATGGAAGAATTAAAAGAAGTCAACGCGGTGCGTGTCTTCTTCAATAACGATGTGGATGCCTTGCCGGGGCAAAAGTACTAGGAGTATCATGTCGACATTGCCGGTACAGGATGGCCTGAAGGTCTCAGCCAACGATGAATTTAAAGCGGAGTACAACCGCTACTTGCGTTGGTCTGCTTTGGTTGCCGTCATTTTGACAATCATTGGTGCGGCCCTCTCGCCAACGTACACGCCAAACCCCTACAAACTCAAACAAGATGAGTTTGAAGTAGTGGATATTGAAGACCAAGAGATCATCGATATTCCGCCGCCACCAGTTGAAGCGCCACCACCGCCGAAGGTGATCGAGGCCGCGCCTGATGACGAGGTTACCGACGAAGTTGATATTGCCGATACGTTGATGGATTTGGACACCGCCATCAGCTCCAGTATGGGCACGATCGTGACTTCTGACGACGGATTTGTGGCTTCATCGACGAACCCCATTATTACGAAATGGGCCAAACCTAAATATCCAGAAGTGGCAAGGATGGCCCAGGTCGAGGGAACAGTGATTGTGAAAGTGCTGGTGGGACCGGATGGCTCGGTATTGGAAGCACAGGTCATTCAGAGCGTGCATTCACTGCTGAACAAAGCCGCAATCGAGGCTGCGTTCAAGTGCAAGTTTATCCCTGGTAAACAAAGAAATATACCGGTCAAAGCTTGGATGGCGTTGCCCTTTAATTTCCGGTTGCACTAGAACTGTCTAGCTTGAGGCCGAGATCTTATGGCCAAGGTCGTGAGATCTGGATATTTTGGCTGGAAGCAACCTTTTATTGGTGGCTGCGTCTCTTGAGATGCAGCCATTTTTTTTTGGTGGTCCCAAGCCGGGGCTGAATGAATATCTTTGCATTTTTTTGCACAGGGAATTCATTTGGAGCGCAACTCATTCAGATCTATTGCGTATCGTGCAATTCCAGCTGTAGCAGCGCCGAAGGCAGTGGTTATTGTGTTGGTTTTGCTAAGTGTTGGATCTATGATCAGGAATCTTGTCGAGAAAAATGAAATAAGGTCCGAATGTGGGTCTCGCCGCCTTCGGTAGGCATGACCAGTGGCAACTCTTGGGAGCGGAAAATGAAGCGATTGAATGATGTGAAGATGCGTACGGTCACTAGTCTCGTATTGGCCTTTAGCCTTTTGATGTCCAATAGCGTATGGGCTCAAAGCGATGGTAGCGAGCCGCCTGCCAAATCCGTGCTTCCCATTCTGAGTCTGGACGATTGTGTGCGTTTGGCTTTGAATGATAGTCCAACGCTTATGATCAGCGAAGAACGCAAGCATATCGCCGCCAAAGAAGTGGACAGAGCATACGGTGCGTTCTTGCCGGACTTGACCTTGGGCACAAACTACCAGAAATCTGAACGTACGGATTATGATGTGGAGCAGAGTTCACCGTCTGTTTTCGCATTGCCTGTTTTTGACATCAATAATCCAGGTACGCAAATTGGATCGGCCGCTTTCCCGAGCTCGGTACCCAACGGCACGTTTGCTGACCAGTCGATCAGCACGTCTTATAGAGATATTAATGGTAGGGCGAATCTGAATGTCTTTTCGGGTTTTTCAAAATTCAGCAGTTTGAGCTCCGCTAAGAACGATGAGAAGGCCGCAGCGGCCACCGTCGGTTACACACGTGAGGTGGTGGCCGAGAACGTTATCGCGGCATACTTCAATTTGCTCCGTTACCAAAGATTAGCTGAAGTGGCTCTTGAAACGAAAGATCAAGCGGCAAAGGAATTGGAACGCACCGAGACTTATTTCCGCTTGGGCAGTGTAGCCAAAAGTGACGTGTTGCAACAACGCGTACGCTTGGAAAACACCAAACTTGATTTGGTAATCGCTGACAATACAGTTCACCAAGCGTTTACTAATTTGGCGTTCAATATGAATCGACCTTTGGCCTCAGGTTTTGACGCCGATGCGTCGATTTTGAACACAGATTTTTCGGTTGAGGACGTTTCGACGCTTTACGCCGAAGCTTTGGCCTCTCGCAAAGATCTTCTGAGCAGTGAGCATGCTGCAGATGCACGCAATAACGATGTCACTTCGGCATCGGCCAACCTGTTGCCCCGCGTCGACTTGTTCGCCAGCTTTAATCAGTACAACAACCAGTCACCCTTTATCTTGGGTGCTCAAAAATCGGGAAGCACGACCTACGGCTATTCCGTGAGTTGGAATATTTTTGACCGTATGCAGACCATCTCTGGGCGTTCCCAAGCTAAGGCCAATGCGCGCATCGCAGCCTACCAATTAGAGCAAGCCAAGATGAACGTGCAGGTAGAGATTCGCCAGTTGAACAATCTGTTGGTTGAAGCTCGCGAAAGAGCAAGCGTAAGCAATGAGACGATTGTGCAGAGTGAAGAAGAATTGCGTTTGGCCCAAGAAAGATTCCGGGTCGGTGCCGGCACCACGCTTGATGTGATTGTTGCTCAAACGAACCTGGCTAACAGCCGTGCTCAAGAAGTGCAGGCGATTTGCGATTTCTTGATCGCTGAGTCACAAATGCAACGCGCCGTTGGCCGCTTGGACAAATGGTAAGTGCCGTGACCAACTCTGACGGAGTTCTCATCGCAGTCAAAGGCTTGTCGAAGACTTATGTCGTTGGCGATCAAGAAGTGCGCGCAGTGCAGCAAGTGGACCTGGAGATCCGGGCGGGTGAGTATGTGGCCATCATGGGCAGCAGCGGCTCTGGCAAGTCGACTTTGATGAATATGTTGGGGTGCCTCGATACACCAAGCGAGGGCACTTATCGCTTGAATGGTACTGAAGTCAGTACCCTAAGCGATGACGAGCTGGCTGCGATCCGAAATCGAGAGATCGGCTTTATATTTCAGACATTTAATCTCCTTTCACGCAGCACCGCGGCTCAAAATGTGGAACTGCCGCTAATTTACGCGGGTCTGAGTGCTGCCGAGCGATCGCAGCGCGTCGCCAAAGCCATAGACGCCGTGGGGCTTTCTACCCGAAGTGCCCATAAACCCAACGAATTGTCTGGTGGACAGCGCCAGCGGGTGGCTATTGCCAGGGCGCTGGTCAATAATCCGTCCTTAATTTTGGCCGATGAGCCAACTGGAAACCTTGATTCGGTAACCAGCGGTGAGATTATGGACATTTTGGATGGTTTGGTTGCCCAGGGGCACACCGTGATCATTGTTACCCACGAGAACGATATCGCTGATCGCTGCCGACGGGTGATTTGCTTGAGTGACGGCCGAATTTTGAGCGATAAACAAGTCGCACCAACAATTTAAGATATTCATTCAACAGCCGATAATATCGAAATGGCGGTGTGCTTGTGCACACGGTAATTTTCGAATGCACAGGGATCGGCATGTATTTCTTTTACTTCTTTCCACTGGGGTTAGACCGGCGACTAAGCTGTCGCCCAGTCTTGTCATGGACACTGATGGTGTTGATGACCGTTGCCTTTTTGTGGCTCAAATATTTCCCATCCGTCTTTGCCTTCAGCCCGTGGGAATTGGTTTTCTATGCTGGAGACGGCGCGCCATGGACCGTCACGACGGCTATTTTTATGCACACCAGTTGGTTTCACCTCCTGGGTAACTTGATCTATTTCTACGTCTTTGCGCCGCCACTGGAGGACCGTTTAGGATCGTGGAAGTTTGGGCTCTATTTTTTATTGCTGGGCAACTTCGGCAACCTCATTCATGGCCTTGTCTCGGCCTTGGACTTGCTTGGTCAAGGTGGGTTGGGCGTGATGGGGGCTTCGGGGGCCATCGCCGGCATGCTGAGTTTTTCGTTGGTGCGTTTTTACAACGCTCGAGTCGAAGTGGCCTGGTGGGTATTGGCTCCATTGGCAGGTCAAAATAAAGCGGGAAAAACTCGGATACCATTGGCGGCCGCGGTCGGGTTGTGGTTGCTGCTCCAAGTGGTGCACACGATGATGGTTCACGAGACCGGCGCTCAAGTCAGTTTCGGCGCCCATCTTGGTGGTTTTGCCATGGGATTGTTGATGGCGTTGTCTTTGGGCGGCCTGCGTGAAGGCCGAGCTGAAGCGGCAGAATATCGAGCGCGAAGGTACTTTCAGGCTGGCCACTATCATGCTGCTGTGGGGGCGTGGTGCGAATATATCGCGCTTGAACCGAACGACTGGCCCGCGCGATTGGACATGGCTAGAGCGATGAAAATTACGGGCCAAACGAGCGAATCGACGGCGGTGTTTCGCGACTGCTTTGTTCATATGATGCGGGCTGGACGAGTGGATGAAGCGTTGAGGATATACGATGAAACTTACCGGTCGGGGGCTGACCTCGAACTCAGTCCGGAACAGCTTAACAAAGTTGCCTTGTATAAAGAAAAACAGCTGGACTATCCGGGAGCTCTGGAAGCCTATCGACGCTTATTTAAAGCGCACCCTGAACACCCTAAAGGCCAAAGAGCTTTGGTCCGGGTTATTGTCTTGTATCACGGAAAAGTTGCTGACCCTGAGGCCGCGAAACACTGGCTCGAAGAGGCTTTTCATAGCTTGCCGCCGGGTACGTGGCGTTCATTTTTGGCAAGCGAATTTAAGTTGCCAACAGAGCTTTGTGCAACCCTTGAACCAGGTCTTCGTTAGCTTCTCCATTGAGCAATATGCGCAGGCTCGACCCATCCGCTCGCAGGTGCCAATCGGTAATGCCCCACTGATTCATCAAGGTCGCCACATGGCGCATGACTTCCAGCCAGCTGTCTGGTCTGCCGCCGGAAAGACTGATACAAGTGAGGCCTTCTTGCCAGGTTGTGTCTGCCTTAGCTGTTGCGGTCAGTTCTGTTTTCAGTTGGGCGAGATCGGCTTGGCGGGTCAGGCCTTCCCAACGAAATCCCGAGCCATAGTCAAGCCATTCGGTGATGGTCAAGGCTGGGTCCCAGTATTGCAACACCACATCGCGCAGTCGTTCACCTCGCTCGCACTCGTCGGCACTGAGGCGAATGCGGGTGATGTTTTCTTCGACATTCATGACCAAAGGACGGTACCGACTTTCGCGTTCCGTACAATGCTTAGTCTTGGCAGGCGTGAATTCTGCAGGCCGACCAGAAGACGGGATGTCGTCGCAGCCGACGGTGCCAATCGCTGTGCCGGGGCCGTTGTGAAAACTCGACCGCACGACCAAGGGGACATCGTATTGAGCAGCGTATTCGACGGCGCGTATATGAATGACTCCACAGCCCGATTCGGCCACTGCTCGCATCTGATCCCAGCTGAGGCGGTCGTGTTGCACGGCTTCTGGCACGCAGCGAGGATCGGCGCTCAAGACGCCGTCGACATCTTTCAATATTTCACAACGCTCAGCATGCAGCGCTGCTGCCAAAGCCACCGCGGTGGTGTCGCTGCCGCCTCGTCCGAGAGTGGTGATTTCTTTTTCCAGGCTCACACCTTGATAGCCTGCAACGACCACGACGTAACCTTCGGCCAGGGCGTCACGCACGCGGTCACCGCGGACTTCAATAATGCGAGCGTCGCTATGACTGGTGTCGGTTATGATGCCACATTGGCTGCCCGTGAAGCTTATAGCGGGGCATTTTTCCTGGGCCAGGGCCATGGAAAGCAGGCTCATAGTGATGCGCTCGCCAACGGACAACAACATGTCCAATTCACGGCGCGGTGGGGTGGGGTGGACCTGCAGGGCCAATTGATTGAGTTCGTCCGTGGTTTGCCCCATAGCGCTGACGACGATCACCATGCGGTAGCCATTGTCGCGAGCCTTGCGCACGTCCCGGGCGATGGTGTGGAGCCGATCTACACTAGCGAGGCTACTGCCGCCGTACTTGCGCACTAAAATGGGGGACGACGATAAATCTGCGGGGGGCACGGTCACCTCTTCTGCGAAACTCATAAAATTCGATTGGCCGCGTTAATAATAGCGCAGGACTAGCTACCGGACAATGCGACGCTGAAAAAATCCCTCCCAGGACAGGATCTCAATAAACCATGTTCAATTCTTATGAATTGGCCGAGAATGCCTCAGAATGCCCAACTAAGCCGGAGCCACAGCTCTGCGAGAGATTGAATCGATTTGGGCCCAGTTGCTATAGTGATCAAGAATTGCTCGCCCTTGTCTTGGGCGAAGATCACGGCTCAGGCTGCTCAAAAGTGGCTCAAGGCTTGCTTTCTAGCTTTCAGTCCTTGGCGCAAATGGCCGCCACAGCGCCAGTGGTATTGGAAAAATGTGAAGCATTGGGCCCAGAGCGATGCACCAGATTGAAAGCGGCTTTTGAGTTGGGAAGGCGAGCCTGTGAACCGGTGGTCAGGCGTGGTTTAATCGTGCGCCGACCGGATGATTTGCATCCACTCTTGCAGTCGGAATTGAGAGGTCTTGACAGGGAACGATTCCTTGCGCTTTTTTTGGATTCAAGGCATCGTATACAAACCGTCGAAACGGTCTCCATTGGTTCGTTGAACGCTTCATTGGTGCATCCGCGCGAGGTATTCAAATCCGCGATTGCTTTGTCCGCAGCAGCAATTATTGTGGCCCATAATCATCCTTCGGGAAATTCGCGGCCGAGTAACGATGATTTGGACCTTACCGCACGTTTGGACCGCTGTGGGGAGCTGTTAGGGGTCGCATTGCTGGACCATCTCGTGGTCGGCGATTTAGAAGTGACAAGTATTAGGGAATTCGGTTGGCCGCGTGGTCCGGATGATTGATCTGGGCGCATAGTATTGGACAACCAACCGCCGAAAGGATTCGGAAAATGCTCGACCGCATCAGAGGCATGTTCACCAACGATATTGCGATTGATTTAGGCACAGCTAATACGCTGGTCTATATCAAGGGCAAAGGTATTGTGCTTAATCAGCCTTCGGTAGTGGCTCTCGATAAAGTGACCGATAAAATTTATGCCGTGGGTGGCGAAGCCAAAGCGATGCTTGGCAAGACTCCGGACCGCATCTCGGCCATCCGGCCCATGAAAGACGGCGTGATTGCTGACTTCGAAGTCACTGAATTCATGCTGCGCGAATTCATTAAAATTGCCCAAAAGAAACGTCATTTTATCGCGCCGCGAATTGTTGTTTGTGTGCCTAGTGGCATCACCGAGGTTGAAAAGCGCGCGGTGCGCGACAGCGCCAAACACGCTGGTGCTCGCGAAGTCTTCTTGGTTGCCGAACCTATGGCCGCTGCCATCGGTGTGGGCCTGCCAGTGGATCAGCCTTCCGGTAATATGATCATCGACATTGGCGGTGGCACGACCGAGATCGCAGTCATCGCTTTGAACGGTATCGTTTGCGACACTTCGATTCGTGTTGGCGGCGATGAAATGGACGAAGCGATTGTTCATTACATAAAGAAGAACCACAATTTGTTGATCGGTGATCAAACCGCGGAAAATATTAAAAAGACGATCGGGTCGGCTTATAAGTTTGACGAAGAACGCGAGATGGAAGTGAAGGGATTGTACCAGGTTAGTGGTGTGCCCAAAACGCTCAAAGTCTCTTCAGTTGAAATTAGAGAAGCCTTGCAAGAGCCTATTCAGGCGATCTGCGACGCATTGAAGCAATCATTAGAGCAGACGCCTCCTGAGCTTGCCGCCGATATTAAAGACCGCGGCATTGTCTTGACGGGTGGCGGCGCGTTGTTGAAAGGCCTGCCAGAACTGCTACGTGAACAAACTGATTTGCCCATCAATCTGATGGACGATCCTTTGTTTTGTGTGGTGCTTGGCACGGGTAAAATACTGGATGACTTCGAACGGTACCGCCCGGTGATTATGCAAGGCAACCGAGGCTAATTACAATTTTGTACATGAGACGTCGCCCAACTAGAGTGGATGTCATACGATGATGTTGCGCGCACTCAATTTTCCATTTCGTGGTGAAGTCATGACACTCATTGTGTGTGTGGTGCTTTCATTGACCATGCTCTTGTTGCCCAGTGGTACCCGTATTGTGGTGGCTGACCGCTTGGGTATGGTCTTGACCGATCCCTATTGGAATCTGCGTAATTACGGTGAAGATGTCTTTCGTGTCCGCGATGAAAATTCCCACCTCAAAGTTGAACTCGCTGAAATGGAATTGTTGGTTGGGACTGAAGGCCGTATGCAATCGGACGCCGATCGTCTGGTCGGTCCCGCCTTGGATGCAGGATTTGTCGGCGAGTTGATTCCATGCCGGGTGGTGATGCGTCAACGCAGTCGGTTTGCGACAATGATTAAAATCCGCAGTTCAGTGGCTGTCGATTGGCACCCTTGGCAGCCGGTTATTTCAAGAGCCGGTTACCTCGGCCGGTTGCGAACCGTGATCAACGAGCAAGAGGCATGGGTGGAGTTGTTGTCTGCGCCAGACTTCGCCTTGGGGGTTGAGCTAGAACGGTCGGGCCTGCTCGGTGTGCTGCGTCCTCGCGGAAACCGGTATGTGATCGAGATGGTTGGGCGCGATGAAGACGTGATTGCGGGTGATCGGGTGATCACCTCTGGGATCGCTG